>CAYSBG010000079.1:0-8254 GCA_964429125.1 uncultured Aliiroseovarius sp. | reverse complement strand
CAGGCCGAGTTTTCAGACCCCGAAGGCGGCACGCACACGCTGGCCGACTATCAGGGGCAGGTGATCCTGGTGAATTTTTGGGCCACCTGGTGCGCCCCATGCCGCAAGGAAATGCCCACGCTTGAGGCCCTGCAAAACGCGCTGGGGGGCGAGGGTTTTCAGGTCGTGACCATCGCCACCGGCCGCAATCAGCCCGCCGCAATCAAGCGTTTCTTTGAAGAAGCCGGTGTGGAAAATCTGCCGGTCCTGCTCGACCCCCGTTCGACCCTCGCGCGGCAAATGGCAGTGTTCGGCCTGCCGCTGACCGTGTTGATAGATCGGGAGGGGCGCGAAATTGCCCGGTTGACCGGCGACGCCGATTGGTCAAGCGAAAGCGCGTTGGCAGTATTGGCCGCGGTGATTGGTCCCGACCAGACCGCGGATGAAGCGGTCAGTAATTAAACTCTAACGGCAGACTACCGGATAGGTGGTGGCAAAGGGTTGATCCGGCCAATTCCGGCCTGGTTCAAAACAGGTAACGCGACCAACTCCCGCGACCCAGAACAGATGCGGATCAAAGGCCTGGGAATTTCCCGGCTTGCGTTTGCGCACCTCAAAATCCAGATGCACCAGTGCCGACATGAGTCCGGTCTCGCCCATGGTGCCTATTTGCGCGCCGCGAGCCACTATCTGTCCTTCTTCTACAAGGCGTGTGTCGAGATGCTTGTAGATCGTAACAACCTGCGCGCCATTTTCGTCCCGACCATGATCGATGAATATCTGATTGCCATAGCCCGGTTCGTAATATGATTTCAGTACCCGGCCCGGCGCGGCTGCCAGAATTGGTGTGCCTTTGCGGCCCCACACATCCATTCCATTGTGGTTCAAGCCTTTGCGAGCGTCGGGGTGTTGGGCGAATTCCTGCGGAATATGCGGGGCATTGGCCGGCATTATGATCTCGATTGGATCTGTGACAAAGCTCTTGTAGCGCGCCGCACCGCCATATCGCTCCACTTCCACCCCGCAGGCGCCAAGCCCGGTCATGAGTATTGCGGCCACGAGAAAACCCCACGGGGCATATGATTCAAGATCATATCCATTCCTCTGACAAGTAGGCCCATCCCAAGCATTCCTTTTAAAGGAATGTAGCAAATTGTAGCGATTCGCGCGACTCACCCCGGATTTAGAGCCTGTCGCACCTTGTCGAATTGTGCCAAACCCTGCACCTGCGTGTACCGCGGACACGTCACCAAATGGTCATTGATCAGCCCACAGGCCTGCATCCACGCATAGACAATAGTCGGACCACAGAACTTGAACCCAGCCTTTTTCAGGTCTTTCGAGACTTGGGTTGAAAGCGGTGTCGAGGCGGGCACATCGGCCAGAGTTTTCGGGCTGGATATCAATGGCTGGCCGTCGACATAGGCCCACATCGCCTCGGAAAACGCAGCGCTGCCACCCATTTTCAAATAGGCGCGGGCATTTCCGATTGTCGCCTGAATCTTTCCGCGATGCCGGATTATTCCCGCGTTCCCCAGCAGGCGCGTTACGTCATCCTCGCCCCAATCTGCGATAATCTCGGGATCAAAACCGGCAAAAGCAGCGCGGAAATTCTCGCGTTTTTTCAATATGGTAATCCAGCTGAGCCCTGCCTGAAACCCATCAAGAATCAGTTTTTCCCACAGCGCGCGCCCGTCATATTCCGGCACTCCCCATTCGGTATCGTGATAGGCGACATAGATGTCTTCTTGCCCGACCCAACCGCATCTTTCCGCCATGCATCCCTCCAATTCAAGGCAAATTTGAACATTCATCCTTTGTTAGCACCAATGGCGGAAACTTGGCATGGGAATTGCAGGAAAGTGAGTCGGATGCAGAAAATCAAGCCGTTGAAGTCCGGCGAAGTTGGCTCCAGCCCGTTGTCGATGGCTGTTTCAGCACAGGATCGCGACACATTGTCGACCGTTCAAAAGGCGATTGAGCAGAAATGGGTGAAAATCGCCTATCAGATGGTGGTCTCGAGCGCGACACCTGACCGGCCCGCCTTTTGTGAATCCTTGCTAAGGGTGTTGGACCAAAAGGGCCGGATCATCCCTGCCCGCGATTTCATCGAAGTGGTGGAAGAAGACAAAATGGGACGACAATTGGACGTATTGGCGTTGGAGAAGGGGTTGGAAATGCTCAACACCTATCCAAGGCTGCGTCTGTCGGTGAACATGTCAGCACGATCCATCGGCTATTACCCGTGGAAAGAAGCCCTCTTGCGCGGCCTGAACCGGGACCGCACAATTGGCGAACGCCTGATCCTCGAAATTTCGGAGGAAACCACTTACACGATCCCCGAGTTGGTTCAAGCCTTCATGGAAGAACTGCACCTGCTTGGGATCTCCTTTGCGCTGGATAATTTCGGCAAAGGGTTTACCTCGCTGCGACATCTGCGCGACCTTTATTTTGACATCATCAAAATTGACGGAACCTACACCAGAAATCTGGCCGGCAACCCGGACAATCAAGCGATGACGCGGGCCATCGTTTCCTTGGCGCATACGTTGGAAACCTTTGTCGTCGCCCAAAATGTTGAAAACAGCCAAGACGCCGAAATTCTGGCGGAAATCGGGGTTGATGGCATGCAAGGATACTATTTCGGCGCGCCGACGCTTGAACCAATGTGGATGCGGGAAAACATGGAGTGCAGAGTCGGCTAGGCATCGAAGACCGTATCAAGGAACAGGCGGGAGCCTTGATTCATTCTGCATTGCAGCATATGCCAGTACCCAATTGCATACATACCAACAGGGGTACAAACATGACCAACATCGTAATCGTTTCCGCCGCACGCACGGCAGTCGGCTCTTTTCTGGGTTCTTTCGCCAACACGCCGGCGCACGATTTGGGTTCCGCGGTTTTGGAGGAAATCGTTTCCCGCGCCGGGGTCGACAAATCTGAAGTCTCCGAAACCATCCTTGGCCAGGTGCTTACCGCTGGCCAGGGGCAGAACCCCGCCCGCCAGGCACATATCAACGCCGGCCTGCCTATCGAAAGCGCCGCCTGGGGTGTCAATCAGGTGTGTGGATCGGGTCTCCGGGCCGTTGCTTTGGGTGCGCAGCACATTCTGCTCGGTGACGCAGAAATTGTCGCAGCAGGCGGGCAGGAAAACATGTCCCTGAGTACCCATGTTGCACATCTGCGCCAGGGACAAAAAATGGGCGACCTCAAAATGATCGACTCGATGATACGCGACGGGCTGTGGGATGCGTTCAACGGATATCACATGGGTCAAACTGCAGAGAATGTTGCGGCGAAGTGGAATATCAGCCGTGACACCCAAGACGCTTTTGCCGTCGCCAGCCAAAACAAGGCCGAAGCAGCGCAAAAAGCGGGTAAGTTTGACGAAGAAATCGTTGCTTTTACTGTAAAAACACGCAAAGGCGACATCGTTGTCGACAAGGACGAGTACATTCGCCACGGCGCCACATTGGAAGCCATGCAGAAGCTGCGCCCGGCCTTCATGCGTGAAGGCGGAACCGTTACAGCGGCCAATGCGTCGGGCATTAATGACGGCGCTGCCGGGGTTCTTCTGATGAGCGCGGAAGCGGCGGAAAAGCGCGGCTTGGAACCGCTCGCGCGAATCGCATCCTACGCGACCATTGGCCTTGACCCGTCGATCATGGGTGCCGGTCCAATCGGTGCCTCCAAAAAGGCTTTGGAAAAGGCGGGCTGGAAGGCAGAGGACCTGGACCTGGTCGAAGCCAATGAGGCTTTTGCAGCCCAGGCATGTGCGGTCAACAAAGACATGGGATGGGACCCCGAAAAAGTCAATGTCAACGGCGGTGCCATCGCCATTGGCCACCCGATCGGCGCCTCTGGCGCGAGAATTCTCAACACGCTTCTGTTTGAAATGAAACGCCGGGAAGCCGCGAAAGGGCTTGCCACTTTGTGCATTGGCGGGGGGATGGGCGTTGCCATGTGCCTCGCACGGCCCTGAAATCCGGCAAGACTGGAAACGGCCGCGCAATAATATTGCTTGTTGCGCGCCATTTATGTCATTCCATTACCATCACGAATCACACAAACGGAGAAAAGCATGGCACGGGTCGCATTGGTAACAGGAGGCACGCGCGGGATTGGTGCGGGGATTGCAACGGCATTGAAGGCCGCTGGATACAGGGTGGCGGCTAACTACGCCGGCAACGATACCGCAGCTGCAGCATTCACCAAGGAAACCGGCATTCCGACCTATAAGCGGTCAGTTGCCGACTATGATGCCTGTGTCGCCGGGGTGGCAGAAGTAGAATCCGCGCTTGGTCCAATTGAAGTTTTGGTGAATAATGCTGGTATCACCCGCGACGCGCCGTTCCATCGTATGACGCGCGCGCAATGGCAAGAGGTTATCGACACCAACCTTTCGGGCGTTTTCAACATGACCCATCCGATCTGGCCCGGGATGCGCGCGCGGAAATTTGGCCGGGTTATCACCATCAGCTCGATCAACGGTCAAAAAGGCCAGTTTGGGCAGGTTAACTATGCTGCTTCCAAAGCAGGCGATCTGGGTCTGACCAAAAGCCTCGCTCAGGAAGGCGCGCGATTTGGCATTACTGCGAACGCGATTTGTCCGGGCTATATCGCCACGGAAATGGTCATGGCAGTGCCCGAGAAAGTTCGCGAAGCAATTATCGGCCAGATACCGGCCGGACGATTGGGCGAAGTCGACGAAATCGCCCGCTGTGTTGCCTTTCTTGCTGCAGATGATGCAGAGTTCATCAACGGCTCAACAATCACGGTGAACGGTGGACAATTCTTCGTCTGAATCGGACGCTCCGTCCCTGAAAAGGAACGCGGCGACCCTGGCTGGTGTCGCCGCGATTTTTTTGTGGTCTTTACTGGCATTTCTTACCGTTAGCACAGCACCAGTTCCGCCAATGCAGCTGACCGCCATGGCCTTCTTCATTGGCACCATACCCGGGATGTTCTGGATTTCGCGAACAGGCGGCATTCAGCAGCTTCGCGGGCTGGGCTGGAAGGTCTATGCGTTTGGAACAGCCGGGCTTTTTGGCTATCACGTTCTTTACTTTTCGGCCCTTCGCAATGCGCCGCCTGCCGAGGCCGGTTTGATTGCCTACTTATGGCCGCTACTGATCGTCCTGTTCTCGGGGTTTTTACCCGGGGAAAGGGTAACAACTGGGCACGTTTCAGGCGCCGTTATGGGATTTATCGGCGCCGCGCTTTTGATTGGCTGGAGTATAGCCGGCTTAAGCGCCGAAGCCACGACAGGGTATCTGTTGGCGCTGGCCTGCGCATTTACATGGTCCGGATACTCGGTCTTGTCCCGGCGCATGAACGCAGTGCCAACCGCCGCAGTAACCATTTTCTGCCTGGCAACTGCGATCCTTTCGACCGGTACGCACCTGTTGTTGGAGAGAACCGTCTGGCCAGTCGGCGGCACCGCCTGGCTGGCAATCATTGCGCTTGGGCTAGGGCCGGTCGGGGTCGCGTTTTACGTGTGGGATTTTGGAATGAAGCATGGAAATATCCACCTACTGGGTGTCGCTGCCTATGCGGCCCCCCTGCTTTCAACCCTTGTCCTGATTTTGGCTGGGCTCGCTGAGCCGGGCCCAACCCTTTTTATCGCTGCGTTCTTGATCGCAGGCGGCGCACTTGTTGCGGCGCGAGGATCGTTTACTGCAAACGTGTAAAATCAGCCGCCTAAACGACGGAAAGCCGCTCGATTTCTTCTTTCAGGCGCAGTTTTTGTTTCTTCAATTCAGCAATCTGCAGATCATCACTCCCGGGATGACTCAGCTCTTTTTCAACCTGCGTGGAAAGGGCCGCATGTTTCTTGCGAAGCTCCTGCACATGTGCGCTGATTGTCATGATTGTCCTCCTGTTTTGACTGCGTATGTTCAGTGCAGCACAAAAACCGCTCTGTGTCACGCATTCCCTGCGCTTTCCTGAACCCGTCCAGTGCCATCAAAGCACCGAAGTATTAAATAAGTATGAACCCCTGTGGGCTACCACAAGGGCAGCGCAACACCATCGCGCAATATTGCGCTGACCTCTTGGCGGTAGCTTTCTGCGTCCCCGACATGCTCCGCCCCGTCATGCAAGATCAGCGGGGCGGCCAGACGAAAAGCCCCGCGCCCCCCTTTTCGCGCCTGTACAAGTACCAGCGACGCGGCGCGGCCCTCGCGCGGGCAAAGCGGCTTGACCAGCACCGAGCCCATCCGCTGGTCCATCGCCGCTAATATCTCCGGCAGCCGATCAGCTTTTTGAATAAGCGTCAGGTGCCCGCGAGGCTTGAGGCGGCGCGTTGCCGCGTCGATCCAGGCCGCGAGCGGCGTCTCTTCACCAATCGCGGTTTCACGTCCAATATCCGGCGCCTTGGTGCCGGATAAGCGCAGATGATACGGTGGGTTCATTATGACATGATCAAAACTCTCCTCCCGAACAACGGCAGGCATGTCGGTCAGGTCGTCATTATGAACTTCCATTTCCAGATTGTTCTCAAACGCGTTCAGGCGGGCCAGGTCGGCATAATCGCGCTGGATTTCGACCCCGACGAGGCGCAAGCCGCCGACACGCTTGCCCAGCGACAAGATTGCGGCCCCAACGCCGCACCCAATGTCCAGCACCGACTCGCCAGGATGCGCATTGATCGAGGCCGCCAGGAAAACCGGGTCTACCCCGGCCCGATATCCCTTGCGCGGCTGCATCAGAACCAATTGGCCGCCCAGGAACTTGTCCGCACTAATCGCTTCGCGCGTAAAACCCATGCCTATTTCTCCACCGTAATACCGTTATCGCGCATCGCCCGCCTGGCGCGGGTAATGTCGTCATTCGGCACCATAATACGGCGAGGTAAAATTCCTATTGACCCCTCCAACATGCTCATATGGACGTCGAGAACAAAGTGATCTATACCCTCGCCCGTAAGCAGGGCGGTGGCGTAAGCCAGAACGGTTGGGTCGTTTGTTTTAATAAGCTCTTTCATATTCAATGACTTAAGGTGTTCGCCACCAAAAGTCGAGCCGGGGCACGTGAACGTGAACACTTTAAACAAAACCGCAGTAAAACCTCACGAGGCACTGGCCGATTTCCTGGAAAGCGAACTGATTGACGTCAATCAGCTGATTCGCACCCGGATGGCCAGCGAACATGCCCCGCGCATTCCCGAAGTCACCGCCCATCTGGTCGAGGCCGGCGGCAAGCGGCTGCGGCCCATGCTGACATTGGCGGCGGCGCGGCTATGTGGCTACGACGGCCCCTACCACATTCATTTGGCGGCGACGGTCGAGTTCATTCACACGGCGACCTTGCTGCATGATGATGTGGTAGATGAAAGCGCCCAGCGGCGCGGGCGACCAACGGCAAACCTGCTGTGGGACAACAAATCCAGTGTTTTGGTCGGTGATTATCTGTTTGCGCGTTCCTTCCAACTGATGACTGAAACTGGCAATATGCGGGTGCTGAACATCCTGTCAGATGCCTCCGCAACCATTGCCGAGGGCGAAGTGCTGCAATTGACGGCGGCGCAGAATCTGGCCACCGACGAGGCGGTTTATCTACAGGTGGTGCGCGGAAAAACCGCCGCCCTGTTTGCCGCCGCTTGCGAGGTTGGTGGGGTGATCGCCGAAGCGGAGGAGGTGCATGTGGCGGCGCTGCGCGACTATGGCGACGCGCTGGGAATTGCCTTTCAGATCGCCGATGACCTGCTGGATTACTGGGGCGGGACAGCAACGGGCAAGAACATCGGTGACGATTTCCGCGAGCGCAAGCTGACCTTGCCACTCATCAAGTCAGTGGCCAAAGCCGACGATGCGGAACGTGAATTCTGGCTGCGGGTGATTGAAAAGGGGCACCAGAAAGAGGGCGACCTGGAACATGCGCTGCGCCTGCTGGACCGGCACGGCGCACTGGCCGAGACCCGCAGCGACGCGCAGAAGTGGGTTGGCAAGGCCAAGGATGCGCTCGCGGCTCTGCCGCAAACCCCGGTGCGCGACATGCTCGCGAATATCGCGGAATATGTGGTGGCGCGGCTGGTCTAGCCCCCTGCCTGAAGCCGGTGCTTGCTTGACGGCAAGATTTCACGCAATATAGCCCTTACTGCATATTAGGCGTTTCCTTGGGATATACGCAGGCTTTCACATTTTCTGGCCGGTTTTTCTTGACCTGTGTGTCAGCGCACAGTTCCATGCCGAAATGGTTTTGGTGCGCATCCCCAACACGGTAGGGGACTTTATCCAACGCCCCCATCCCCCTAACCTTCACGGGTATGAGC
>CAYSBG010000078.1:0-8289 GCA_964429125.1 uncultured Aliiroseovarius sp. | reverse complement strand
CCGGGGAACGCCCGCCTGCGCAGATCAACAGCAGCTTTGTCCGCTGGGCGTTGGCGAACAGCCACAGGCTTCGCCTTCAGGTGCCGCTACCCCAGTCACACCCTCAGCCGCGGCATCAAAGGCGTGGTCCAGCTTTTCGGCCGCCTCATCGCGGATATGGCGGGCGATTTCGATCACTGTGGCAATCTGGCTTTCCGGCACGCCGGCATGGCGCAGCCGGTCGAGCTGACACTGGCCCATGGCCGGGTGATTGGCCGCGATGCCCGAAGCGAGCGAGACCATGGCGACAATCGAACTGTGCAGGGCGGGCGCCTCGTCGACGACAGCCGTGTTATCTGAGCCGCAGCAGCCGTTCATGCGCCGATCCACCCGGCAATCTTGTCCACCGACGGCACCCCGCCCGCGTGGACCAATTGTTCATCCACGACGACGCCCGGCGTAGACATGACCCCATAGCCCATGATCGCCGCCATATCAGTCACCTTTTCGACTTCGACCTGCACGCCAAGTTCGGCGGCTTTGCGGCTGATCAGATCGGCAGTCGTTTCGCAATTCTTGCAGCCGGTGCCCAGCACCTTCACATGTTTCATTGTCGTTTCTCCTCAGAATATCAGGTTGAACAAAAAGCCTACGGCCAGAATGCCGGTGCCAACCACGCCGATGAACACAGCAATCAGGCGCGCCTTGAGTACTTTGCGCAGGATCAGGATTTCCGGCAGGGACAGGGCAATGACGCTCATCATGAAAGCCAGCACGGTGCCCAGCAGCGCGCCCTTGTCCAGTAACGCTTCGACCACCGGGATCATCCCGGCAGCGTTGGAATACATCGGGATTCCCATGATCACCGCGGCCGGCACCGACCACCAGGCGCCGGAACCCATGATGGCAGTGATCGCGCCTTCCGGCACATAGCCGTGGATGATCGCCCCCAGAGTGATGCCGACAAGGATCCAGATCCAGACCTTGCCGACGATCTCTTTCACCGAATCCCAGCCCTCGCGGTAGCGATCGATCATGGTCAGGTCTTCTTCGGGCAGGGGATTGGCCGCGCCCGCATGAATGTCGCGCACCCAATCCTGCAACCAGCCCTCAAGGTGGAACCGCCCGATCACCCATCCGGCGAGAATTGCGATACCCAAGCCGAAGGCCAAGTATATGGCCGCGACTTTCCAACCCACCAAGCCCCAGAGCAGCACCAAGGCTACCTCATTGACCATTGGTGCGGCGATAAGGAAGGAGAATGTCACCCCCAGTGGCACCCCGGCCGAAATGAAGCCGATGAACAACGGCACCGCCGAACAGGAACAGAACGGCGTGACGATACCAAGCGAGGCGCTCATCACATTGCCGACGCCCTCGGCTTTACCGGACAACAGGGCCCGGGTCTTCTCGGGGCTGAAATAGCTGCGGATCACGCCCATGGCAAAGACAATCAGCGTCAACAGCATGATCACCTTGGGTGCGTCATACAGGAAAAAGGCGATGGCTTCGCCGGTTGGCGAATGGCGATCCACCGGCAGCAAGCCGGTCAACCATTCCGACAGGGGGGGAAGCTGGCGATAGACAATGAACCACAGCGCGATTGCACCGACCACGCCCAGGTGCCACAGCATCGGAGACGCGTTCTTGGGTTCGGGCGCGGTATCGGCCCCGCCACAGCATTGGGTAGTATCCGCACTCATGCTGCTTGCCTTTCTTCACTTTGTTGGGCGTTAACCACAGCCTGCACTACCGCAAAGATGGTGGCGGGAAGGTCCGGATTCAGGCGATAGCGCACCCATTGGCGATCCCGCCGGTCTATTACCAGGCCAGCGTTCTTGAGGGCCGCCATGTGGCGCGACATACGGCTCTGGCTTGCGCCAAGATCCTGCATCAGTTCGCACAGGCACTTCTCTTCGCCATCCCACAAGATAGCGATAGCGCCAAGCCGAGTCGGCTCGGCAAGGGCGGAAAGGGTTTTTTGCAACATGGATATACCTCAAAACGCATATGCGCCTATCCGCATACGCTTTTCAGCCGGGAATACAAGCGAAAAATGCTGGAATATGGGCAATCTTCCTACCGCCCCGCCCAAATCAGCTTAATGCGACCCCAAACAACGCGCCCACCGCCGCCGTCGCCGCCATTGCGGCCACACCCCAGAAGGTCACCCGCGCCACTGCCCGGCCCACCGGCGCGCCCCCCATTCGGGCGCTGATAGCTCCAAGCAGGGCCAACGCCGCAACGGAAACGCCCATGGTCACCGGCGACAGCCAGTCATGGGGCACAAACAGGATCGCCGCATTGGGGAGCGCGGCGCCGCCCATGAACGCAGCAGCGGAAAACAACGCCGCCTGTAACGGACGCGCCTGGGTTAACTCCATGATCCCCAACTCATCGCGCGCATGTGCCTCAAGCGCGTCGTGCTCCATCATCTGCCGGGTGACATCTTTGGCCAATTCCGGTTCAACGCCGCGGGTCATGTAAATGTCGGCAAGCTCCTGATGCTCTGCGTCGAACTCAATTTCCAGATGCGCCTGTTCGCGGGCCAGATCCGCAGTTTCGCTGTCTGATTGCGACGAAACCGACACATATTCCCCCGCCGCCATGGACAATGCCCCGGCGACCGCCCCGGCAATCCCGGCCAGCAATACCTCGCCATGTGCAGACCCGGCCGAGGCGATGCCGATCACCAGACTGGCGGTCGATACAATCCCGTCATTGGCGCCCAGAACAGCGGCGCGAAGGCCGCCGGTGCGGGTGACATAATGCTGTTCACGCGGGGGCATGGCTGGCTCCGATCTGGTTATAAGTCAGTCACTACCCAAGGTCGTGCCTGGGGTCAACCGGGTTAAAGGTTGCGCCAAAAGGCCGGCAGGAGCAACACATACACCGTCATCATTTCCAGACGTCCGGCATACATCCCGAAGGCCAGCAACAGTTTCGGTCCGTTATCCAGGCTCTGAAAATTCCCGGCCGGGCCAATGATATCCCCCACCCCGGGGCCAACATTGGCAATCGCCGTCAACGCCCCGCTGAGCGAAGCGTCCATGTCCAGCCCCATCAGGGTCAACAGCACGGACAACACCGCGACCGAAAGGAAAAAGAAGGTAAAAAAGGACATCACCCCGTCAATCACATCCCTTTCAACAACCCGCCCCTCATAGCGGATCTTGAACACGCCATTGGGATAGGTCACCCGGCGGATCCCCATCCGGATCGCACGGGCCATGATGATCCAACGCATCGCCTTGGCCCCACCAGCAGTCGAGCCGGTACAGCCCCCCACCGCCGTCAGTCCAAAGAAAACGACCACCGCCACCGGGCCCCACAAGGTGTAGTCCGTTGTCGCATAGCCGGTCGTGGTTACCGTCGAAACCACATTGAACGCCACCAGCCGCAGCGCATCGGCCACCCCGTAATCGGATGTCCAGAACAGCCAGAGCGTCAGGACAAAGATGACCATAGCGAGGCTTTTCAGCATCAAGGCTACCTGTTCGCTTGCAAACCGACGCAGTCGAATGATCCGCAAATACCACATGAACGGAAGTCCGCCCATCAGCATGAACAACGTCGCCGTCCATTGCAAAGCGGCGCTGGAGAAATGTCCGAACGAGGCGTCATAATTGGAAAACCCGCCGGTCGACAACGTGGTCAGCGCGTGGACCACCGCGTCAAACGGCGACATGCCTTCCAGGAAATAGGCGACCATGCACAGGAGGATCAGCCCCAGGTAAATTGTCAACGTAGCCAATGCCACATTGCGGGCGGTCCCAAATTGTTTGTCTTCCTGATCCGAGCTTTCAGTGCGGAACAATTGCATACCGCCAACCCTGAGGACCGGCAGGAGCGCCATTCCGGCGACGACAAAACCGATCCCGCCCAGTGCCTGCAATACCGCACGCCACAGCAGAATTCCATGCGCGGTGTCGTCCAGCCCGCTCATCACTGTCGAGCCGGTAGTGGTTACAGCCGAGGTTGATTCAAACACCGCATCAACCGGACTCAACCCCCACTCGTAAAGCGGAAAAGCCCCGGCAAGGCACACCGCGAACCAGACCGTCGAGGTCAAAAGAAACGTATGCGTTCGGTTGAAAGATCCGAAGTCGGCTCTATACACCGCCAGAGCGATCGACCCACCGATCAGTCCGGTCAGCAACGCAGAGGTCGCAAACACCGCCCGGGTTCCGGGAAACACCAGGGCGTCGATCAGCATCAATGCGGCAACCGCCAGCAAAACCAACCCGCCTACAAATCCGACCAGACGCATCTCTGCCCCTTCAAATGCAAAAGCCGCCTGGCACTGGGCGCCGGCGGCTTTTCGTTCTTGTCACGTCGCCCGGATCAGGCAGCCAGCGCGGCTTTCGCCTGATCGACGATCACACCGAAAGCCTCCGGCTCGTGAACGGCGAGATCGGCCAGAACCTTGCGATCGACTTCGATGCCTGCTTTGGCCAGACCGTTGATGAAACGCGAATAGGTCAGCGCCTCGTCATGGCTGCGCACGGCGGCGTTGATACGCTGAATCCACAGCGAACGGAAATTGCGCTTGCGTTGCTTGCGGTCGCGGGTGGCGTATTGGTTGGCCTTGTCAACGGCCTGGCGCGCCACCTTGAAGGTGTTCTTGCGCCGACCGTAATAGCCTTTCGCGGCCTTGATGACTTTCTTGTGGCGAGCGTGGGTCGTGGGACCGGATGTTGTACGGGGCATGTTTCGAACTCCTTAACGCGAATACGGCATCATGGTCTTGACGACTTTCGCGTCAGGAGCCGACAATGTGGTGGTGCCGCGGGCATTGCGGATGAATTTCTTGTGGCGTTTGATCATGCCGTGGCGTTTACCCGCCTGGCCGGCCATTACACGGCCATTGGCCGTCACCTTGAACCGCTTTTTGCAGCTCGATTTTGTCTTCATCTTGGGCATTTCCGTCTCCTGCGTTCGTGGGTCGGTATACGCGCGACTCGGCATGCCTTGGGCCGGCCGCACATCGAAGTGCGCGATATAGGCTACATCAGGGTGTGTGACAAGCGCTAAATCATCCACCAGCGTCAGGCATATTCTACGCCTTACCGTAAATAGGTGCCGATTACCCTGGTAAATGCGTGGGGAATGTCCGCAAAGGTATACCCCCCGGGTTTTTGACTGACTGCCAGCGCCACCAGACTGCCACCAATCAGCACCGCGATTGCCGCCAAACGCGGCGCACGGCGCTCGGAAAACGATGAAACAATTGATGGGATGGCCAAGATCAGAACGACAAGGCCGACAACAAGATAGATATCATTGGTCACATGCGTCTCCTCTAATGACCTTGCGGGTACTGGCCTTGCGGGCATTATTCAGGATCGGCGGCAAAAATCAACTTTTCCTTGCAAGGTGCCACGCGCAGAATATTGGTCGTGCCGGGTACATTGAACGGCACGCCCGCCGTGACCACGATCTGGTCGTCCTCGGTCGCCAGCCCCGAGGCGCGCGCGGCGCGGGCCGCGTTGACCACGGCCATTTTGAAACGATCAACCACATCCGTGACCAAATAGCAGGATATTCCCCAGGACAGGCACAGCCGGCGGGCCGTGCCCACCAACGGGGTTAGTGCAATGATCGGCACGCGCGGACGTTCGCGGGCGGTCAGAGCCGCAGTGGTGCCAGATTGGGTAAAACAGCAAATCGCCTTGATATCGGTGCTTTCGGCAATCTCGCGCGCGGCCGAGACGATGCCATCGGCCACCGTGTGGCGCTCGATCCTGCGGCTGGCCTCGATCACGCTGCGGTAGGTCGGATCGCTTTCAACCTCCTGCGCGACAGCATCCATGGTGGTCACCGCCTCGACCGGGTATTTGCCCGCCGCGCTTTCGGCCGAAAGCATCACCGCATCGGCGCCTTCATAGATCGCCGTGGCCACGTCCGAGACCTCGGCCCGGGTCGGTACCGGGCTTTCGATCATGCTTTCCATCATCTGCGTGGCAACGATCACCGGCTTGCCGGCTTTGCGACAGGTATGCACCAGGCGTTTCTGAATCGGCGGCACGTTCTGCACCGGCAGTTCCACCCCCAGATCGCCGCGCGCAACCATGATACCGTCAGAAGCTGCGAGAATTTCCTCGAAACACTTCACCGCTGCCGGTTTTTCGATCTTTGACAGGATCGCCGCACGCCCACCGGCGAGTTTGCGCGCTTCTTCAACATCCTCGGGGCGCTGTACAAAACTGAGCGCAAGCCAGTCGACCCCCAAAGTGCAGGCAAATTGCAGATCGGCGCGGTCTTTCTCTGAAAGAGCGGAAAGCGGCAATACCACACCCGGCACGTTTACCCCTTTGCGGTCGGAGATATTGCCGCCAACCTCAACCTCGCAATCGGCATAATCACTACCGCATTCCAATACCCGCAGACGCAGCTTGCCATCATTCACCAGCAAGGTCTCTCCCGGTGCAAGGGCTGCGAAAATTTCGGGGTGCGGCAATTGCACCCGGCTGGCATCACCTGGCGTTTCCTTCAAATCAAAGCGAAAACGTTGGCCGGCTCTGATCTTGGCCTTGCCACCATCAAACACCCCGCAACGCAGTTTTGGTCCTTGCAGGTCGGCGAGAATGGCAATCGGACGTCCCGTGTCTTTTTCAACCTGGCGGATGATGGCGTGGACGGCGCGGTGGCCGTCGTGATCGCCATGGCTCATGTTCATCCGAAACACATCCGCACCCGCATCAAACAGCGCCCGGATCATGCTGTAATCATCCGATGCCGGCCCAAGTGTGGCGACGATTTTCAGGTTGCGGCTACGTCTCATATGCGGGTTCCATCCTCATTTGTTAGCGCTAAAAGCTCAAAGCCGGCTATATGCCCGATTTTTCCCATCCTGACAACTGGTGCTTTGCCGCAGGCTGGCCTATGTAGCGTGTCGGAAATGAGTAACAGCAATATGACGTACAAGCCCTTTCACATTTTTGGCGAGGACCGGCCGGGGCGCTGGCTGGTGACCTGCGACCATGCCACCAACAATGTACCCAACAGCGTGAATGGCGGCGATCTGGGGATCGCGGTCGAAGATATGGCCCGCCATATTGCCTCGGACCCTGGGGCGGCTGGGGTTTCGATAGCCTTGGCAGAACTGCTGGACGCGCCTGCTATTCTTAGCAATTTCTCGCGCCTGGTCATTGACCCGAACCGGGGCGAAGATGACCCGACGCTGATCATGAAATTGTATGACGGCACCATCATCCCGGCAAATCGCCACGTAGATGCGGCCGAACGCGAGCGGCGGCTGGACCTGTGCTACCGCCCATATCATCGCGCTGTAGAGCGCCTTGCCGCGCGTCAGAAAGACACCGTTTTTGTCGCCGTGCATTCTTATACGCGCCAGTTACGCGGACGTGATCCGCGCCCTTGGCATGTGGGCATTCTTTACGGGGATGACGCGCGGTTCGCCCGACCGTTGCTGCGTCGGCTCGAGGCCGAAAGAGACCTGTGTGTGGGCGAGAACGAGCCGTATGGCGGGCATTTGGCAGGCGACAGCGTGGATCGCCACGCGATCAAGCCCGGGCGGCCAAATGTGTTGATCGAAATCCGGAATGATCTTATAGAAACCGATGCGCAACAGCATGAATGGGCCAAGCGTTTGGCGCCTGTTCTTGAGGAAGTTTTGGGCAGCAGCGGACTTTAGAGCAAAGGCAAAGGACCCCCAAATGGCAGGTGAAATGGATGAACAAACCCGGATTGAGATCGAAGCCGCCGCTTTTCGCCGGTTGCGACAGCACTTGATGGAAGACCGGCCAGACGCACAGAATATCGACCTGATGAACCTGGCGGGGTTTTGTCGCAATTGCCTGTCACGTTGGTATATGGAGGCCGCCAACGCGCGTGGTGTGGCTATGGACAAGGCCGAGGCTCGCGAGGTTTACTACGGCATGCCTTACGAAGAATGGCGGGCGCGCAATCAGACAGAGGCGAGCCCCGAACAACAGGCTGCGTTCAAGAAGTCCTTTGCCGAGAATGTCGGTGAGAAGGGTTAAATTGTCCGCGTGGGGTGCGCAATATCCCCACTTTGCCGTCTCATTTGCCTGGCGCCGGGGGGTGACCCGGCAAGCGCGGCACCTCACCCAGGTCTTTGAGCCAACCAAGCGCCATTTCGTGCCAGACTTGCACGCGGGGCACCAAAACAGCCCGCTGGCGGATCGTACCTACCCGCAGGCCAAGTGTTTTCGCGCCGTCCTCAACCGAGGTCGCCCATAAGCCCGAGCCACATTCCCCACAAAATGCCTGCACCCGTTTATTCCCGCTTTCGGCGATCTTGAAGCGTTTCGACATATTGTTGAG
>CAYSBG010000077.1:0-8309 GCA_964429125.1 uncultured Aliiroseovarius sp. | reverse complement strand
CGGCAATTTCGGCCTCCAGCGCGTCCCCTTCGCCCAGGGCAAACTCTGCCGCGTCCTGAATGAAGCCGGGCACGCCATATGTGGTGTGGGTGGCCAGGTTGATCAACTGTTCAATCGCCGTTTCCGGGCCAATGATCCAGCCGATACGGCTGCCGGTCATGGCGTGGCTTTTTGACATGCTGCCAACCACCAGCACCCGCTCGGCCATGTCGGGCAGGGCGCGCGGGCTAAGATGCGCCCCGTTCCAGACCTGCGTGTCATAGACTTCGTCGCTGATCAGCCACAGCCCGCCATCCCGGCATACCCGGGCGATGTCTTGCAGGGTTTCGCGCCCATAAATGACCCCTGTCGGGTTGTTGGGCGTGTTGATCAACAGGCTTTTGGCCCCAGCCGCCTGCGCCGCGATTGCCGCCGCATCGGGCTGAAATCCGTCCTGCGCGCGCGCCGCCACCGGCACCGGCACGGCGCCAGCCGCCCGGATCGTGCCGGGATACGTGGCATAATAGGGGTCAATGAACAGCGCCCGGTCGCCGGCATCGCAAGTCGCCGCATGGCTGGCAAACAGCCCGGCCTGGCCGCCCGGCGTGATCAGCACATTGTCGCGGGTGGTGGCAACGCCGGTGCGCTGTGCAATACGCGCCGCCACCGCGTCGCGCAGGCTGTCTGTGCCCGGTACCGCCGCATAGCCGGTGTGCCCGCCGCGCGCCGCCCGGTCCATGGCCGCAAGGATTTGCGGCGCGGTACGAATATCATGCTCGCCAATGCTCAGCTCGATCACCTGCTCGCCGGCCGCAACCATCTCGCGCGCGCGCAAAAACAGCCCCCAGCCGTCGCCCTCGCTGCCGGTCAGGCCGGTAATACGCTTTGACAATTCCATCCGCGTCTCCTTTTGCCGGAGGTGGCCACGGCGAAATTTCAAAGTCAATCCTTTCATCTTGGAAAAAATACCTTCGCCGAAGGCATGAAATCCGCGCCTGCCCCTTTCCAAAGGCGCCGAGCCATGAAATAGGGACGTGTCAAACGAAAACTCCAAAGGAGGCACCCATGGAGATTCGCGAGGCGCTCACATTTGACGACGTTCTGCTGGTCCCTGCGGCCAGTTCGGTTTTGCCCAGCGCGGCGGACACCACAACCTTTGTCACCCGGTCGATTGCCCTGAACATTCCGCTGCTCAGTTCCGCCATGGATACGGTGACCGAGGCGCGCATGGCCATCGCCATGGCCCAGGCCGGCGGCATGGGGGTGATCCACCGCAACCTTTCCATCGAAGAACAGGCCCGCGAAGTGCGCCGCGTCAAGCGCTTTGAAAGCGGCATTGTCTACAACCCGATCACCCTGACGCCCGAGCAAACCCTGGCCGACGCCCGGGCCCTGGCGGAGCGCTACCGGATCACCGGCTTTCCGGTGGTCAACGGCGCCGGGCGGGTGGTTGGCATTGTTACCAACCGCGATATGCGCTTTGCAACGGACGAAAAAACCCCGGTCAGCGCAATGATGACCACCGACAACCTTGCCATGTTGAGTGAGCCTGCCGATCTGGACGAAGCGCGCTCGCTGATGCAGGCGCGCCGGCTGGAAAAGCTGCTGGTGGTGGATGGCGAGGGCAAGCTGACCGGCTTGCTGACGCTCAAGGATACCGAGCAGGCAGTGCTGAACCCGGACGCCTGCAAGGATGACCTTGGCCGCCTGCGCGTGGCCGCGGCAACCACGGTCGGCGACGCCGGTTTCGAGCGGAGCGAGGCGCTGGTGGATGCGGGCTGTGACCTGATCGTTATCGACACCGCCCATGGCCACAGCGAAGGCGTGGCCCGCGCGGTCGAGCGGGTCAAGGCGCTTGGCGCCCAGGTACTGGCGGGCAATGTCGCCACCGCAGACGCGACCCGCGCGCTGATTGATGCCGGCGCCGATGGCGTCAAGGTTGGCATTGGCCCCGGCTCGATTTGCACCACGCGCATGGTGGCCGGGGTTGGCGTGCCCCAGTTGACGGCGATCCTGGATTGCGCGACCGCTGCCGGTGACGTTCCGATCGTTGCCGATGGCGGCATAAAGTTCTCTGGCGATTTCGCCAAGGCCATTGCTGCCGGCGCCTCCTGCGCCATGGTTGGAAGCATGATTGCCGGCACCGATGAAAGCCCGGGCGAGATGATCCTCTACCAGGGGCGTTCGTTCAAATCCTATCGCGGCATGGGCAGCCTGGGCGCCATGGCGCGTGGCTCGGCCGATCGCTATTTTCAAAAGGACGCGGCCAGTGACAAATTGGTGCCCGAGGGCATCGAAGGGCAGGTGGCCTACAAGGGGGCGGCGGGGGCCGTTGTCCACCAACTGATCGGCGGTCTGCGCGCGGCGATGGGCTATACCGGCTCGGCGACAATTGCCGAGATGCGCAGCCAATGCGAATTCGTAAAGATCACCGGTGCCGGCCTCAAGGAGAGCCATGTACATGACGTTCAAATCACCCGGGAAAGCCCGAATTACCGGGTTATGTAGGATGGGTGCGAGAACCCGGCCTGCGCTGGCAAAAACATGACACCGGCCGCGCGCGTTGCTGCGGCAATCGAGGTGCTCGACCGCATCGGCGAGGGCACAGCAGCGGAGAAAGCGTTGACCAATTGGGCGCGCACCAGCCGCTATGCCGGGTCCAAAGACCGCGCGGCGGTGCGCGATCATGTGTTTGAGGTCTTGCGAAACCGGCGCAGTTTTGCCCGTCTTGGCGGCGGAGAAACCGGGCGTGCGTTGTTGCTGGGCGCCTTGCGCGCGTCGGGAACCGACCCTGCGACCCTGTTTTCCGGGCAAGGCTATGGGCCGTCTGCCGTGACCCAGACCGAGGCCAGCTTTGTGCCGGGCCGGGCTGAACGCGCGGTGGAGCTTGATTGTCCGGCGTGGCTGGAGGCGCCTTTGCAAAAGGCCTTGGGCGAAGATTTCGCGCCGGTGATGCAGCTGCAAAAAACCCGGGCGCCGGTTTTTGTCCGGGCCAACCTGTTGAAAACGACGCCAGAGGCGGCGGCCATGGCCCTGCGCGCGGAGGATATCGAAACCCGGCCGCACCCTTTGGCGCAAACTGCGCTTGAACTGATGACAAACCCGCGCCGCCTGCGCGGTTCAGCCGCTTTTCGCGATGGGCTGGTCGAACTGCAGGATGTGGCTTCGCAGGCGGTTTGTGACATGCTCCCCGTGCTACAAAATGCGCGTTACCTTGATTATTGCGCGGGGGGGGGCGGTAAAACCTTGGCGCTTGCAGCGCGCGGGGTGGCGAATATTTTTGCCCATGATGCCGATGAAAAACGCATGACCGATCTGCCTGCCCGGGCAAAACGCGCGGGCGCCAAGGTCGCTTTGATCAACGCCAAGGAAATCGCGCAGGCACCGGCTTTTGATGTGATCATCGCGGACGTGCCGTGTTCGGGAAGCGGCGCGTGGCGGCGCTCTCCGGACGGAAAATGGCGTCTGACAGTTGATAAGTTAGATGAGCTTCTTGCCATACAGCGCGGTATTTTAAGGGAAATAAGTGATTTATCTGGCCCGCGCGCGCAGATCGCCTATATCACCTGTTCCCTCCTGCACGAAGAAAACGAAGCGCAGATTGCTGGCTTCCTTTCCGAAAACCCGCAATGGCACCTTACAAAGGAAAGGCGTTTCTCGCCGCTTGAAGGCGGAGATGGCTTCTATCTGGCGCTCCTTAAAAGAGAATAGCGCCCTTGTTTTTGCAACTCAAAGTGGCTTTAGTGGATCTGTTAACCGCTGCTTAATCTTCTGCGTGTCGAATTAGGCAGGACGAATCACTTTTGACGGGAGCAGAATCGCGTGACGCATTCGGCGCTATCGCCACGACCGCTGACAAGGGCCGCTTTGGCCATTTCACCCCGGGCGGGGTATTTGCTGGCTATGGCCGGGGTCTTGTTGGTCGGGGCTTGGGGCGCGCCTTCAGCGATGACTTCGCTTGGCTTGCTGGTGCTGGGCATGACTTTCGTTTCGCTGGCGTTTCTGGTGCGTTTTTTCGCCTTGCGCCACATACGCCTTCGCGCGCAGTTTTTTCATAATATTGAAGGGTTTGTCGAACATGATGCAGCCCCCAGTTTTACGACCGATCTGGACGGCCGACTGACCTATCGCAACAAGGCGGCGCGCGAGCGGTTTGAAAATGCTGAAGGCGAAACTCTGGCCGGGGTATTGGGCGATCTTTTTGCTTCCCCTGCTGCGGTGCTCAGTCGCCTGAAGAACAAGGCCCATATTACCGGTTCCGCCCGCGAAGATGTGGTTTTGCGGCGTGGGCATATGCGCTTGTCAGTGCATCAGATAGGCGGTGCCGGCTTCTTGTGGCGCCTCGAAGAAATTGGCGACCGCAGCCAGGCAGGGCGTACCGGGGAAAGCATAAACCTGCCGATGATGACGGTGTCCAGGACCGGAACGATCTTGTTTATGAACGAATCCATGCGACGTTTGCTTGGCGGGCGGCAAACCGCGCTCGACCGGGTTTTTACTGAATTGCCCATTTCCAATGGTACTGTTGCCTCGGTTTCGACACTTGATGGCAATGTGCTCCGACTTGTCTGTGAAATCGACAGCACCGCCGGGCGGCGCGAAATCTATTTGCTACCGGAGCCCAAGGGCCGCGTGGTAGAGCCGTCGGATTGGGATCTGGTCGATGCTTTACCGGTGCCTTTGCTAAAACTCGACCAGGAAGGACGGGTAAGTATGGCCAATCGCCGCGCGCGGCTCTTGCTTGGAGCAGAGGCGCCGGTGGGAAACCTGCTTTCCGAACTGGTGGAAGGGGCAGGGCGCCCCATTTCGGAATGGTTGCGCGATGTCCTTGCGGGGCGACCCACTGGGCGTTCAGAAGTTGTCCGGGCTTTGAAGCCATCGAACGACGTTTTCTTGCAGGTCTCGCTTGAGCGGATAAGTGAGCCCGACGGAAAGGTCCTTGTCGCCATTCTGCAGGATGCGACCGAGCTTAAAACCATGGAGGCGCAGTATCTGCAAAGCCAGAAAATGCAGGCCATTGGCCAGCTTGCCGGTGGGGTTGCGCATGATTTCAACAATCTTTTGACGGCGATTTCCGGCCATTGCGATTTGCTGCTGCTTCGGCATGAAGAGAGCGATCAGGATTATGCGGATCTGTCGCAAATTCATCAGAACGCCAATCGTGCCGCAACACTCGTCGGACAATTGCTGTCCTTTTCACGCAAACAAACCCTGCGTCCCGAGGCGATTGATCTGACCGAAACGCTTGATGACCTCACCCATCTTTTGAACCGGCTTGTTGGCGAAACCGTTGAGTTGGTGCTGCGCCAGGATCAGGATCTCCTGCCGATCCGTGCGGATAAACGGCATTTGGAACAAGTTCTGATGAACCTCGTGGTAAATGCGCGCGATGCCATGCCACGAGGCGGAGAAATCCGCATTGAAACCCGTAACATGATCCTGTCCACCCCTCTTGTGCGAGATCGCGCAACCGTTCCCGAGGGGGAATATGTTCAGATCAAGGTCGTTGACCAAGGGACAGGCATCGCCCCGGATAAACTAGGTAAAGTGTTTGAGCCCTTTTTTACCACCAAAGGTGCGGGCAAGGGTACCGGTCTTGGCCTGTCCATGGCTTATGGAATTGTCAAACAAACCGGCGGGTTCATATTTGTTGATTCTGATGTTGGCTCAGGGACGGTTTTTACACTGTTTTTCCCGGTTGCTGACCAGGCTGCGCGATCACCAGGCAGGTCAGAGAAATTGCAACAAGCGAAACAGACCAAGGAAGAAGGTGACCCGATTATCTCCTCCAGAGTGCAGCCTCTGGTGCTGGATGCGCCTCTAAAACCTCCGCAAGCCGTCGTTCCCGAACCCGAAACGTCGCTTAATGTGGAGGCGGATGACACCGCTCTTCGCGCAGCAGTGGCCCGGGTTTCAGACGTAAACTCGCCTGCGCAGGGGAATTCGTGTTCCACGCCTCAAACGCATGAAATTCCGCAGCCGACTCACCCGGAACCCGCTCTTACTGGTGTGATTTTGCTTGTCGAAGACGAAGCCCCGGTGCGTGCCTTCGCTTCGCGTGCTTTGCGAATGCGTGGCTATACCGTGCTTGAAGCAGAGAATGCGGAGGATGCCTTGAAAACATTGGAAGATCAAAGCCTGGAAGTAGATATATTCGTAACCGATGTGATAATGCCGGGCATGGACGGGCCGACCTGGGTTTCGGAGGCTTTGAAAAACCGGCCTGGGGTAAAGGTCGTTTTCGTTTCCGGTTATGCCGAGGATTCCGTGTCGGAGCATCAAGCACGTATTCCAAATTCGGTGTTTCTTCCCAAGCCGTTTTCCCTGTCTGAGCTTACCAGCACGGTGCAACGCCAACTCCATTGAATGCTTGGGTCACGCCTGGCGAATCGGGCTTTCTCTGAGGAAGCTCAGGAGGGTTTTGTATTTGTTCAATCGGTGGTGATTATAGCGCCATTCGGTTTCTTTCAGGCGCAGATGGATGATGTGTTTTGGCAAGCCTTTGAACCTCTTCAGGCAGACCTTTGCCAGCCGCCAAAACCCCTCTACGCTGTTGATATGCATGCGGACATGGACGAATGCGTCCTTGGAATGGTCGATGCGATAATGGCCGTACACAAGGTCCACCAGGCCGCTATTGCCGCGCTACCGAACCGAGTTTATCACCGTTTCAGGATTAGGACGTAGACTCATAAATACCAAATGACGATTGCGGCGAGGTGAGCGGCGGCGAGGAAGGCTTCGAGGCATCGGAAGGTCCGTAACGACAGCGACCTCCAGGCTTTGATGCGGGTGAAACAGCGCTCCACGAAATTGCGTATTTTGTAGAGTGCTTTGGAATACCGATACTGCATTTTTCGGGTTTTGCGCGGCGGAATGTAGGCTCTGACTTTGCATTTTCGCAACCAGTCACGCAGGTGATCTGCGTCATATCCCCGATCCGCGATGACGATTGCCCTTTTCTTAACGACTGGCCCAAGGCATCGTTTTGCATGCGATATATCGGCTTCAATGCCAGCGGAAACCGTGATGCGAACGGGCCTGCCCATCCCGTCACAAACCAAATGCAGCTTGCCTCCTCTCGGCGATGCAGGCATCGCCTGCCGGGCAACGATTCAGCCCGCCTTTGCTTCGCCCGATCGCCCGCCCGCCGCCGGTGTTTTTCACACCTTTTCATAGCCTTATGACGTTCTATGTCACTCACACGGGTATGACTCTTTAACCCGGAACTGACATCAAATGGGTTTCCCTGTATGGAGACGCCAATATCTTTAGCTGGTGACCAGTTTAAAGCGTTTTCGGCTCCAATCACGCGCGCCCAGCAGCATCGAAACCGTGGCAAAATGAAAGCCTTTGTTGCTCAAACCATCAAGCGCATTTGGCATGGCGCGGATTGTCGGGCGGTGGATGTCATGGGCCAGGATGATCGACCCATTGCGCGAGGCAGAAACGATGCGATTGGCGACCACCGTGGCGCCTGGGCGCTGCCAGTCTCGCGGATCGACATTCCATAAAGTGGTTACCAGCGCACGCTTTTCATGAATCATTCGCGCCTGCGATTGGCGCAGCGCGCCATATGGTGGGCGCATCGTTACCGGCACCTTCTTGACAGCCTCATAAATTGCTTCGCTGGTGCGGTCGAGTTGCTGCAAGACCCCGGCTTGGCTAAGTGAGCTCAGCCGCGGGTGGCTCCACGAATGATTGCCAATTTCGTGCCCTTCGCCAACCATGCGTTTGATCAGTTCCGGGTAGGCCTTGGCGTTGCGCCCGACAACATAAAAGGTCGCCCTGATCCGCCGCGCTTTCAGTATATCCAACAGGATCGGCGTATTCGTCGGATGCGGACCGTCATCAAATGTAATCGACAGGATTGGTTTTCCGGTCGGGCCCTGATTGATCGAAACCAAACGTTTGAGCACCTCGTCATTGCCGCGCGGCCCATTCCTTATGCTGTTGTCGGCCAGTGCCGGTCCAATACCCCACCCCATCGCGAGCGCACCGGCCCCGATTTGGGACAAAAATTGCCTTCGTTCAATACGCACCCCGTTCCCCCCAGAACAAAAAAAATGCAGAAACCAAAACTGCACTAATATTTCCGGTGGCTCTAGTGATTTCTCCCATCGAGAGCGGAATTTATGCCAACCGTGTTACATAGGTTACAGGGCAGAAAGCCAAACAGGTGAAAAACTGTGCTTTGCAGGGCGAGAGTCGCTTGACGCGCCCGCATCCGCGCCATAGAACCCCGCCACGCCCCATGCTGATGGGGTGTTCAGCGGGCGGTTGTAGCTCAGTTGGTTAGAGTACCGGCCTGTCACGCCGGGGGTCGCGGG
>CAYSBG010000076.1:0-8332 GCA_964429125.1 uncultured Aliiroseovarius sp. | reverse complement strand
TCATTCATGCGGGCCTGCATGTCGACCAGGGCCTGGGCGGTGCGCGCGGCGTTGTCGTGGAGCCGGTCCTGCATCTCGCGCTGAACACTGGACAGGCGCGCCTCCATGGCGCCGATCACTTGCGTCTGGGTGTTGGCCTGCGCGTCCGAGACATTTCGCAGACTGCCGGTAAGCTGGTCTTGTCCGGCGCCCAGCACCTGCACCGCCTGGCCAAGCCCGCCCATCTGGCGGGCAAGGTCCTCGGCCAGAGCGGCGGAGCGTCCGGCCCGACGTGTGGAGACAACCAGCAAGGCCAATACCAGCACGACCAGAACACCGCCGGCGATGAATAGAAGAACCATCGGGTCATCCAACGCATATATCTGGCCGCCAATGGTGATCACGTGCGGCCAAACAAGCGTTCAATGTCGGCCAGTTTCAACTCGACATAGGTGGGACGGCCGTGGTTGCATTGGCCGGAATGCGGCGTTGCCTCCATCTCGCGGAGCAGGGCGTTCATTTCCGGCGCGCTCATGCGTCGCCCGGAACGGATTGAGCCATGGCAGGCCACGCGGCTTAACACCGCCTCGATCCGCGCGGACAGGTTCAGGCTTTCGCCCTGATCGGCCAGTTCGTCAAGAATATCGTGCAGTATGGCGCTGGCGTTGATCGTGCCCAGGATCGCCGGGGTTTCGCGCACGGCAATGGCGCCGGGGCCAAAGGGTTCGATGGTCAGGCCAAGGCTCGCAAGGTCCGGGGCAATGGCGAGCAGGCGGGTCGCATCGCCCGGCGAAAGCTCGACAATTTCGGGGATCAGCAACGCCTGGGCGGCGACGCCGTTTTCGGCCAGCTGGCGTTTGAGTTTCTCATAGACCAGGCGTTCATGGGCGGCGTGTTGGTCAACGATGACCATGCCGGTTTCGGTCTGGGCGATGATATAGTTTTCGTGTACCTGCGCGCGAGCCGCGCCAAGGGGCAGGTGTTCGTCTGCCTGATAGGCGCCTTCGCTGGTATCGGGGGTCGGCTCGAACCGGGCCGAGGGCTGTGCGGTTTCGGCAAAGCCCGGGGTGGTTGGGTACGCCGGGCGCTGCATCTGATAGCTTTGCTCAAGGGCTTGCTGTGACGGTCGCGCTTCGGGCCGCATGGCGCCAAGTACCCCGGCAGCCACGGTCGAGGACGCCCGGTGCCCGGCATCCGCCAGCGCGTGCCGTAGTGCCGAGATAATCAGCCCGCGCGCCAGGCCCGGCTCGCGAAAGCGCACTTCGGCTTTGGCGGGATGTACGTTCACATCGACAAGATGCGGATCGCACGACAGGAAAAGGGCCGCCGCCGGGTGGCGGTCGCGGCTAAGAAAATCGAAATAGGCCGCGCGCAAGGCACCGGTCAACAGCTTGTCACGCACCGGCCGGCCGTTTACGAACAGGAATTGCGCCACCGCGGCGCCGCGCGAATAGGTGGGCAGCGCGGCGAACCCGGTCAGGCGAATCCCCTCGCGGCTAGCGTCAATTTGCAGGGCGTTTTCGCTGAACTCACGTCCCAGAATACGGGCAAGCCGCCCGGACAGGGCGCTGAACATGTCGCCGCTTTCCGGCTCGGTGCGAAACAGGTTGCGCCCTTCACCACCACCGGAAACATCGCGCAGGCTGAAGCCGACCTCGGGTTCGGCCATGGCCAGGCGACGCACCACATCGCCAATGGCGCGCGCTTCGGCGCGGTCGCTGCGCAGGAATTTCAGCCGCGCCGGGGTGGCCTGAAACAGCCCGCGCAATTCGACGATGGTGCCTTTGCCAAGGGCGGCGGGGGTGACGCCACCCATGCGCCCGCCATCGACACGCAGGCGCGCGGCGTCGTGGCCTTCGGCGCGCGAGGTGATGGATAGGTTGCCAACGGCGCCAAGCGAAGGCAGGGCCTCGCCGCGAAACCCGAACGTGTGGATGTTGAGCAGATCGGAGCCATCGATTTTTGACGTGGCGTGGCGGGCCAGTGCCAGCGGCAGGTCGCCCGGCGCCATGCCACAGCCATCGTCCGTGACCCGGATCAGGCTTTTGCCGCCATCCGCATACGCCACGTCAATGCGCCGCGCGCCTGCGTCCAGTGCGTTTTCCAACAGTTCCTTGACCGCCGAGGCGGGGCGTTCAACCACCTCGCCCGCCGCAATCCGGTTGATTGCCGCGTCGTCAAGCTGGCGAATAACCGGCTGATTGGGGTGCATGTTGGGGTCAGATACTGGCATGCCACAAGGTTTAGCAGGGCACGCGCGATTCGCCCATATGCAAATGGTACCGCCGGTGGCAGGGCGGGCAATCTGCCCACCCCGTTATCAATGCGTGGATCAGGGGGTACTCTCAAGGCCCTCCGGGCGCCCAACCACCACGAAATGCAGCGCGTCGGGCTGGTAGATCCGCGCCGCCACCCGGTTGATTTCGTCCAGGGTAATGGCGTTGATCAAGTCGTTGCGTTCGGCGATATATTCTATCGGCTGATTGTCCATCTGCATATTAACCATGATCCGGGCAATCGGCCCGTTGCCGTCAAAACGCAGTGGATAGGCGCCGGTCAGGTAGGTTTTGGCATCCGCCAGTTCCTCGGCAGTGACGCCTTGGCCGGCAATTTTTGCCCATTCTTCGCGAACAAGTTCGATCGCCTCGGCCACCTTGTCGTTGGAACTGGAAAAATAGCCGATGATTTCTTCCCCGACAAACAGCGGTATCAGATGAGTGCGCACTCCATAGGTCAGCCCGCGCTTCTCGCGCAACTCGTCCATGAGCCGGGTGGAAAGCCCGCTGCCGCCCAGAATGGTATTGAGGACATAGGCGACCAGGTAGTCCGGGTCCTCGAAGGCAATCCCGGGCTGGCCGAATTGAACCACCGATTGCGGAGAGTCGAAATCAACAACGGTCACCCCCGGTCCAAGCGCGTATTCGACCCGCTCGGGCTGTGGCGCGCCGGTTTCGGGCAACGCACCGAGCAAATTGTCCAGCAGCTGGCCCAACTCCTCGGCGGTGATGTCGCCAACGGCGGCCACATACAGCCGGTCGCGGGCAATCGCGCGGGTATAGGCCTCAAGGATGTCCGCACGGGTCAGGTTGGGCGCGCTTTCCAGCGTCCCGCCATAATAGACCCCATAGGGATGGTTGGGAAAAGCCAGCGCGTCAAAAGTCGCCTCGGAGAGCACTTCCGGGTCCGTTTCACGCGATCGCAGGAAGCTTAAAAGCTGCCCATGCAGCCGGTCAAAGTCTTCCTGATCAAACCGCGGGCTGATCAGCGCCATTTTGAGCAAATCCACCGCTTCGTCGCGGTTTTCGGTCAGAAACTTGGCGGAAACGCTGATCGTATCGTCATCCACATCAAAGGAAAAGGATGTGGCCAGGCGTTCTCGGGCCTCGGCAAAGGCTTTGGAATCCAATGCGCCGCCGCTATCTTCCAAAAGCCAGGTCATCATGGCAATCGCCCCGCGTTTGCCTTCGGCCTCTAAAGCGGCCCCGCCTTTAAAGCTGATTTCAAGGGCAGTGAAGGGAATCGAGTGTTCCTCGACCAGCCAGGCGTTGATGCCACCCGGGCTGGTAACCTCCTGAATGGCGATCTGCGCCTGAGCGGGAGCAACCCAAAAGATCAGCAAGGAAAGGATCAGATGTTTCATTGTGCGACCTCCGCGCTGTCGTCTTCTGTGGCAGGCATGATCCAGCCTGTTACCGAACGATCCCGATCAAAAATATCGCGCGCCGCCTGCATCACATCCTCAGGGGTGACAGCCTGCAATATATCGGGCCAGGCTTGCACATCCGCTATGGTCAGGCCAGAGGTCAGGGCGGCGCCGTAGCGGTTGGCAATGTCGCTGACATCATCAAGCGCGTAAATCTCGGACGCCCGAATTTGCATCTTGATGCGGTCAAACTGATCCGGATCGACCCCGTCTTGCATGAATTGTGCAATCACTCGGTCCATCGCGTCCTCGGCCTCTTGCAGACTGACACCGGGTACGGGTTGCACAAACAAGGTGAATGTATCCGGGTCGTAGGATACCGCAGAATAGCTTGCGTAGGTGTAGGTGACGATCTTTTCGTCATATTGCAGGGTACGCCCCAACACGGACGTCGCCGCGTCGCCACCAAGGATTTCTGCCAGATAGGTCAAGGCCGCCGCCTCTTTCTGGTCGCCGGCGTTGCGCTCGGGGGCAAGATATCTGCGCAGGACATAAGGGTCGGAAATCAGCGGGTCGCTGAACATCAGGCGCCGCTCGGCAAGCTGTGGAGGCGCGGAAGGGCGCACGCGAACACCCAGATCTCCGGTTGGCTCCAGCGGGCCATAGTATTCTTTGGCCAACGCCAGAACCTCGTCCGGCTGCACGTCCCCGGCGACGATCAGAACCGCATTGTCGGGCGCGTAAAAACGACGATAGAAGGCCAGTGCATCTTCGCGGGTAAGGTTTTCGACCTCATGGCGCCAACCGATTACCGGAATGCGGTAGGGGTGGTTGAGATAAAGCGCCGCTGTCATCTGCTCACCTGCCAACGCCTCCGGGTTACTATCGGTGCGTTGTGCGCGCTCTTCGAGAACGACTTCGCGTTCGGTTTCAATATCCTCGGGGGTCAGCAGGAGGTCACGCATCCGGTCGGCCTCCATTTCCATCATCAGGCCCAAACGGTCGGCGGCAATGCGTTGGTAATACGCCGTGTAATCCTGGTTGGTAAACGCATTGTCCGAACCACCATTTGCCGTGACAACATCGCTGAACTCGCCGGCTTCCAGATCATCGGTAGCCTTGAACATCAGGTGCTCAAGGAAATGCGCGATGCCGGATTTTCCCAATGGTTCATCCGCGGCCCCTGCCCGATACCACATCATGTGAACCACAACCGGCGCCCGGTGGTCTTCGATCACCACAATTTGCAGGCCGTTATCCAGTTTAAAGTCGGTAATTTCACCGGCGGAAGCTGCTGCTCCCCATGCGTTGGTGGCAATTACCGCTGCTAAAATGCGCAAACCGAGTTTGAAACTCATCAAATTCTCCCTTTTGTTCCCGCCAATCTAAGCGTGGTACCGACAGGATCAAGCCAGTTGCCAATCTTGTGATGCATGGGCTTGTGATGCACGGGCCGTTGAAATGCAGGCCAAGGGTATCGCGGTTACGTTACTGGCCCGGCGGCGGAGGCGCGGAAGGAGTCCAGATCCCCGCCCGCCGCAAACGCTCCAGTTCGGCATTCTGATCCAGCGACATGGCCTGATAGGCGCGGAAATAAACCGAGACATTAAACAGCCGTTCCAGCAGGCGCCCGTCGTGTTTGCGGCGCCATTCGAGGTCTTCTGCGGCAAGGGTTTCGCGAATGTCCGCAGATACGCCATACCGGCTGGCATAGGACACCACGCCCTGTTCCGAACTGCGCATCCGCGAAGAGGTTGCCGCCGCACCAGAGCCGCCCAGGGCTTCGGCCGCATCCGCAAGAGGCGTGGGATCGGTACGGTTGCTGCCGCCTGGCGTGGGGGGCGGCAAGGCGTTGAAATCACCGGGCGCTTCCAGCGGTTTGGTTGGCAGGATCTGAAACTCGTCTGGCCCGGTACCGTCGGACCGGAAATTCATCAACTGCGGCGCTTTCTCAGAGCATGCGCTCAGCACAGCGGCGACAACCGCAAACATTGCCATTTTACCCAGCGCGCCTTGCATGAAAGCCTCCGTTCACCCCAATTCCATCAACCTTTAGCCTATCTTTTCAGGCGCGTCACGGGGTCTTTCGCATGGTTTTCAACCGCGCTTGGTGTCCTTGCCGCTGCCCCCGCCAAACAGCACCAACCCGATGGCCCCGGCAAACACGCCTATATCGGCAATATTAAAGGCAAATGGGTTTTCGATTCCACAGCACGACATGTTCAGAAAGTCGGCAACCGCGCCATACACCAGCCGGTCGATGACGTTCCCAAGGGCACCGCCAACCAGAAAACCGGCGGATATTTGCGCAAGAACACCCAGCCGCGCCCGACCGACCCACAGCAAAACCCAAACACTGATCGCCAAAGCCAGCGCGATGAGAATCCACCGTGTCGCATCACTGCCCGAACCGAACAGGCCGAAATTGATGCCCCGGTTCCAGGCCATGCGGAATGTCAGGTAAGGTGGCCAGACGTCGATTTCCCCGACCTTCCACAAGCCCATGTTTTGTACCACAAGCCATTTACTCAGCTGGTCAAGCAAAAGAGTGAGAACAGCAATGCGGATCAGGGTTTTCATGGGCGCTCCTTGTTGCCCATGCCTAGCAGCCTGAACGGGCGCTTTCCAACAGGTTTTTGCCGAGCGCAGCGAGGCCCCGGAATCGCAAAATTATTTCAAATAATTTTCGCTAACGCTACAAGCGCCGCGCCTGGGGCGCGGCGCGGGTGCGTTAGTGGCGAAAGTGGCGCATTCCGGTGAAAACCATCGCCAGCCCGGCCTCGTCCGCAGCAGCGATAACTTCGCCGTCGCGCATGCTCCCGCCCGGCTGGATCACGCAGGACGCGCCTGCGGCTGCGGCTTCAAGCAACCCATCGGCGAAGGGAAAGAACGCGTCCGAGGCCACGGCCGCGCCCTTGGCCGGGCTTTCGCGCAGGCCCAGCGCCTTGGCCATGCGCTCAGCCTTGGTGGCGGCGATCAGCGCGGAATCAAGGCGGCTCATCTGCCCCGCGCCAACGCCCACGGTGGCGCCGTCTTTGGCGTATACGATCGCGTTGGACTTGACGTGTTTTGCCACCTTCCAGGCGAACAGCATATCGCGCATCTGTTCATCCGTAGGCGCCAGCCTGGTCACGACCTTCAGGTCATCCAGCCCCACATGGCCGATGTCCTTGTCCTGTACCAACATGCCCCCGGCCACCTGGCGATAGGTCACCCCGCCGCTCCGCGCATCCGGCAATCCGCCGGTTTCCAGCAGACGCAGGTTTTTCTTGGCGGCAAACACCTCACGGGCGGCTTGGGTAATGGATGGGGCGATCACGACCTCGGTAAACACCTCGACAATCCTGCGCGCGGTTTCCTCGCCAAGCTCTTGATTAAGCGCAACAATCCCACCAAATGCCGAGGTTTGGTCGCAATTGAACGCGCCGGTGTAGGCCTCGGCCAAGGTCGCGCCCAGCGCCACGCCCGAGGGGTTGGCATGTTTCACCACCACACACGCCGGGCCATTGGCCGGGTCAAACTCGGCCACCAACTCGAACGCCGCATCAGTGTCGTTGATGTTGTTGTAGCTTAGCTCTTTGCCCTGCAATTGCCGTGCGGTGGCCACGCCCGGGCGCCCGCTGCCGTCAGCATAGAACGTCGCCGATTGGTGCGGGTTTTCCCCATAGCGCAGAACCTGCGACAGACTGCCGGCAAAGGCCCGCCGGCGCGGGGTGTCAAAGCCGATCGCATTGGCCATCCAACTGCTGACCGCCGCGTCATAGGCCGCAGTGCGGGCAAAGGCGATCTGGGCGCGGCGCTTGCGGAATTTCTCACAAATCGCGCCGTCGTGCTGATCCATATCACCGATCAGCTTGTCGTAATCCTCGACGTCGACCACGGTGGTTACATGGGCATGGTTCTTGGCCGCCGCGCGGATCATTGCCGGGCCACCGATGTCGATATTCTCGATGCAGGTGTCATAATCGGCGCCCGAGGCGACGGTGGCCTCAAACGGGTAGAGGTTGACCACCAACAGGTCGATGGCGCCGATCCCGTGTTCGCGCATCGCCGCCACATGGTCGTCATTGTCGCGCAGGGCCAGCAAGCCGCCATGGATCGCCGGGTGCAGGGTTTTCACCCGCCCGTCCATCATTTCGGGAAACCCGGTTATTTCGGCCACGTCGACCACCTCCAGCCCGGCCTCGCGCAGGGTGCGCGCGGTGCCGCCGGTCGAAAGCAGTTTCACCCCGCGCTGCGCCAGCGCCTGGCCTAGGTCAACCAACCCGGTCTTGTCGGAAACCGACAGAAGGGCGGTGCGGATTTTGGTATGGTGAGGCATGTGGCAGCTCCTGGCAGCTCAGAATGGCAAAACCGTCAGCGCATCTGTTTCAAGGTCGCGGATCGCAGTCGGTGTGTCCTGCGCCTTGGCCAGAGACCAACGGATACGGGTCGCATAATCCAAAGCGCGCGCGGTGAGAACCACCTGTTTTGCCGCACGGGGCTTTAATCGGTTTTTTTCCAGATAAACGCTGGGTTCGATCGACAAATCCGCCGCACCTTCATAGCGGAAGATCCAGATCTCTCCGCTTTTGAGGACCAGCGAAACGGCCGTGCCACCAAGATCCAACGCCGCATCGACCTCTGGATGCAGGTGGAAATGCAGCAGAAATGGCACGCCTTGCAGCTTGGTTTGGTCAAGACGTCGGTCGAAACGTTTTTGATCGTTTT
>CAYSBG010000075.1:0-8366 GCA_964429125.1 uncultured Aliiroseovarius sp. | reverse complement strand
GCGCAAGCAAATGCGTTCGCCCCGCCGGACGAATTCGATTTGGTGCGACATGCTCTAGCGAAACAGGCCTTAAAACATAATTTGGGAATAGAAATCCAAGCTGCGATTCTTACCCCCAACGCACATCACCAAGGAAAATATACCCTGCGCCGTAGATGGTTTTGATCAGACGCGGGTTTTTCGGGTCCTCGCCGAGCTTGGTGCGCAGACGCGAAATGCGCACATCCATTGCACGATCAAAGCTTTCCGAAGCGGCACCGCCAAGGCGCTCTTGCATATACTGCCGTGAAACCAGCCGTTTTGGCGTTTCGAGAAATAGCCGTAGGACTTCGCCTTCGGCGTGGCTGAAAGCGGTTTCCCTACCGTTGCCGTCTTCCAGCATATAGCGATCAAAATGCGCGGTCCAGCCGTTGAAAACCGCAGTGTTTGCGGTGTTCGCGGCGGGATGTGCCTTGCGTAGACGTGCGCGAACACGGGCGACAACCTCGGCGGGTTCAAACGGTTTGATTATATAATCATCGGCGCCGAGTTCCAACCCGGTGACTTTGTCCTGGACCTGGGCGCGCCCGGAAATAATGATGATCGACGCGCCGCTTTCCAGCGCCAACCGGTGCACAAGTGTTAGACCATCGCGGTCCGGCAGGCCAAGATCAACAAGACAGACATCCGGCGCTGACGTTTTCAGCGCGGCTTCAAATTCAGTTGCCCGGCTGAAAGAGATTGTTCGGAACCCGGCTTCGTCGAGTGCGTCCGCAAGCATCAAACGTATCTGTGGCTCATCATCAAGGATGGCAACCAATGGTCGGTTCATGGGTTCAGCTCCCGGGCAAGAAAGGCGGCAAGTTCGCCTTGGGTAAACGGTTTGGAGATGGTCGGAAATCTGGAATTGGTGCGGCGCGGATCATTTGGTGGTAGCGACGTCATCAGGCAGGCGGGCGCGGTTGCGCCTGCGTTGCGAAGCCGTTCAAGCAAACTGTTCCCGGACATGCCGCCTTTGAGGTTTATATCTGATAGAATTAGGCCGATGCCATCTATCCCGGCAAGGAAAAGTGCCTCTTCCGCGCTGGTGGCCTCGATTACCTGGTGACCAAAACCGATGAGCATCTCGCGAACATTTTCGCGAATTTCGTCGGTATCTTCGACCAGCAGAACCAAACGCGGGGTGGGTTGTGTGTCGGCCAGGCGCAAAGGGAGACGTAGAGTAACTTCGGCTCCGTTTGCGTGGTTGGCCAGCCACATCTGCCCGCCGGCAAGTTTGGTTTGGTCAAACACCATCGACAGGCCAAGTCCGGTCCCCTCGCCACCTTTGGTCGAGAAAAACGGCTCAAGCGCGTGTTCCAGTGCTTCACTGGTAAATCCGGGGCCGGTATCCGTAACAATAACCTCGATCCAGGTGCCGCGAAGGGCTTGTGCGGTGAGTGTAATAATTCCCGGCCCCATGCCAATCGCATCGCGGGCATTCAGAATCAGGTTCAACAGCATGTCCTGCAATGCGCCGGGGTCGATCAAAACAAGCTGGGGAAGGGCGCTGACCTGAACGTCCAGACGCACGCCCTGAGGCAGAGACGGTGTGGCCAGCGTGTGCAGGTCTTCGAACAGTGCATCAAGGGCAGTAGGCTCCGGGTGCATTTTTCGCCGCCCGGTAACGGATGCAATGCGTTCCAGTAAAACCCCGCCTCGCCGGGCGGCGCCGGTCGTTGCGGTCACCAATTCGCGGGCGCGGTCTGGCAATTCCATATGCGTCAGCCGCGCTTGCAAGCCAAGAATAATGGTCAGAAGGTTGGAGAAATCATGCGCCAGCCCTGAGGTTAACTGCGCTGCCAGTTCGCGTTTGCGGGTTTGGTTCAAGGCTTCGCGTGCCTGTGCTTCTTCGGTGATGTCCATAGACAAAATATAGACGCCACGCACGACCCCTTTGGCTTCCTTGTCCGGGGTGAAAGCGACGCGAATTCGGTGACCAGAGCCATGGTGGTTGAACTCGGTGACGCTGGAGTTTCCGTCTAATGCCTGCTCCAGAAACGGCAGGATCTTACCAAATGCCTCTGCCCCGAGTGCTTCGTGCGCGTGCAGCCCAACGATGCTGTCGGGGCGTCCGGGAATAACACTGCCCAACTTGCGGTTGGAAAAAGTATAGCACAGGTCGGGGTCAAGGCGGGCGATATGGGCTGGCATCATTTCGGTTGTAAGCCGGGTGCGGCTTTCCATTTCGCCAAGTTGGCGCGAAGTTTCCTCAAGCGCGGCGTTGGTCGCGGCCAAAGTGCGGTTAGCCTGGGCCAGCTCCTCAGTATAGGAAAGCACTTGTTCAGATAGCTCCTCCGACCGGGCGCGCAGTAAAGCCTCTTGTCGTTTGGTGCCGGTAATATCGGTGTAAACGGCGACCCAGCCACCATGAGGGAGCGGGCTGCCTTCGACGGAGATAACCCGCCCATTGGCACGCGTCCGTTCGACGTAATGCGGCTCGAACGCCAGTGCCTGATCAATTTTTTCCTGAACGAATGCATCTGGGTCGTCGACCATGCCATATTCTCCGCGATCAACCAGGTAACGAATGGTGTCGACAAATGGCGAACCTGGGCTAACCAAAGCATCAGGCAATTCGAACATTTCTTGAAACCGTCGATTGACTACGACCAATCGCAGGTCTCTGTCATAGATCGACAATGCTTGCTGGATCAGGTTCAGTCCAGCCTGGGTCAGGGTAGCGATATCGGTGTTGTTGGCCACGGGCACCTCCTGCTTAATCGCTATCATCGGTATGGAGCCAAGAGAAGCCCCGCCGAATTTGTAACAATTCGTTAGGATTGGGACAAAATGCGGCAAGTTTTGCCAAGCAATCATATAGTCAATGTGTAATACCAGAGAATCGCTTGAGCGATCAGGTGCGCCCATTTGGCGTGGGGAGGATAAGAAGTGTCAGACGCAACTGCGGATAAGGGTATGCTGCCCTCGATCCCGGCGCTATTGGAGCGAAACGCAAAGAAATTTGCCGACCGCCCTGCCTACCGTGAAAAAGAATTTGGCATCTGGCAAAGCTGGACCTGGGCAGAGGCGCGCGATGAGATCACCAATCTGGCGTTGGGTATGCTGATCCTTGGTATCGAGCGCGGCGACCATGTGGCAATCATCGGGCGTAACCGTCCTGCACATTACTGGGCCATGGTGGCCGCACAAATGTGTGGCGCCGTGCCGGTACCGTTGTATCAGGATGCGGTGACCGAAGAGATGACTTATGTGCTAGACCATTGTCAGGCGCGTTTTGTTATCTGTGGCGACCAAGAGCAGGTCGACAAGGTGGTTGAGGTCCAGGAAACAGTCCACCACATCGAGCACGTGATTTATTACGACAAGCGCGGCATGCGAAAATACGACCACGAACAGCTTAATTGGTACCATGCAGTGCAGGAAGAAGGTCGGGTCGCCCATGAACGGGTCGAGCAACAACTGGCGCGACGCACGGGCGAGCTGACGCTCGATAGCACCTGTGTCATGTTGTACACCTCGGGCACCACCGGCAAGCCCAAGGGCGTGGTTCTGTCTAATCGCAACATTATCGAAAGCGCGAAAAACTCGGCCGAATTTGATAATCTGACCGAACAGGAAGACATTCTGGCCTACCTCCCGATGGCCTGGGTCGGTGATTTTATCTTTTCCGTAGGGCAGGCCTTTTGGTGTGGATTTTGTGTCAATTGCCCTGAAAGCCCGGACACGATGATGACTGACCTGCGCGAGATCGGGCCTACCTATTATTTCGCTCCGCCACGGGTGTTTGAAACCCAGCTGACCAGCGTGATGATCCGGATGGAGGATGCGGGACGGGTCAAGAAATGGATGTTCAAGCATTACATGGCTTTGGCGAAAAAAGTTGGCCCGGCAATTCTGGACGGCAAGCCGGTCAGTGGCATGGACAAGCTCCGCTACAGGATGGGCGAGCGGTTCATCTATGGGCCACTGAAGAATACGCTTGGCTTTAGCCGAGTGCGCGTTGGCTATACGGCTGGCGAGGCGATCGGACCGGAAATTTTTGACTTCTATCGCTCACTTGGGATCAACCTGAAGCAGCTATATGGCCAGACTGAAGCGACGGTGTTTATCACCGTGCAGCCGGACGGAGAAGTTCGCCCGGATACGGTCGGCGTGCCTGCGCCAGGTGTTGAGTTGAAGATCGCTGACAATGGCGAGATTTTTTACCGCTCGCCCGGCGTGTTTGTTGAGTATTACCAAAACCCGGAAAGCACCGCGTCGACCAAGGACACCGAAGGCTGGGTGGCGACCGGCGACGCTGGCTTTATCGAGGAAAGCTCGGGCCATTTGCGGATTATCGACCGGGCCAAAGATGTTGGAAAAATGGCCGATGGCAGCCTGTTTGCGCCGAAATATGTGGAAAACAAGCTGAAATTCTATCCGGATATCTTGGAAGCAGTGGTGTTTGGCAATGGGCGAGATATCTGCACAGCATTCATCAACATTGACCTGACCGCAGTCGGCAACTGGGCCGAGCGCAACAACATCGCTTACGCCTCCTATCAGGAATTGGCCGGGCACCCGCAGGTTCTGACCACGATCAAGGCGCATGTGGAAGAAGTGAACCGCTCAGTCGCACAGGATGCCATGTTGTCTGGCTGTCAGATCCACCGTTTCTTGGTTCTGCACAAGGAATTGGACGCAGATGACGGGGAAATGACCCGGACCCGCAAGGTGCGCCGTGTGGTGGTTGAGGACAAGTTTTCCGACCTGATCGACGCGCTCTATTCGGGCAAGACCGAGCAATACACGGAAACCGAAGTGACCTACGAGGACGGCCGCAAGGGCGAGATTGCCGCGACCATCCGGATTATGGATGCCGAGGTGTTCGAGATAACCGGGGCCAAGCAGAAGGTCGCTGCAGAATGACTGATATGAGTGCAGACAGCTACATCACCGAGGACGGCCGCACCATTGGTGGCGTGGTCATGGAGATGAAAAATATCACCCTGCGATTTGGCGGCGTGGTAGCGATCAAGGATATCTCCTTTGACATCCGCGAAGGTGAAATTCGTGCCATCATTGGCCCGAACGGCGCCGGAAAATCATCAATGCTGAATGTGATCAGCGGGTTTTATGTGCCCCAAGAAGGTGCAGTCTGGTTCCACGGCGCCCGCCGGCCGAAAATGAAGCCATTTCAGGTGGCGCGCCAGGGCATCGCCCGGACCTTTCAGAACATCGCGTTGTTTGAAGGAATGAGCGTCCTGGACAACGTCATGACCGGGCGGCTGACACATATGAAAACCGGACTGGCAGCTCAGTCGATATGGTGGGGCAAGGCGGAAAAAGAAGAATATGAAAACCGCGAGAAGGTAGAAAAAATTATCGACTTTCTTGAGATTCAGGCCATCCGCAAAACGCCGGTTGGCCGTCTGCCTTATGGGTTGAAAAAGCGGGTCGAGCTGGCGCGCGCACTGGCCGCCGAGCCAAAGCTGCTTTTGCTGGACGAGCCGATGGCCGGCATGAACGTCGAGGAAAAAGAGGACATGAGCCGATTTATCCTGGATGTAAACGACGAGTTCTCCACCACAATCTGTCTGATCGAGCACGATATGGGCGTGGTCATGGACCTTTCGGATCGGGTGGTCGTCATGGACTACGGCAAGAAGATCGGCGACGGAACACCCGATGAGGTGCGCAACAATCAGGCGGTAATCGACGCCTATCTGGGGGTAGCACATGACTGATTTTCCGCGAGATAATCGTTTGATTGGAGGCGCACATGCCTGAACAGTTTCTATGGGCCATGGAAGTCATGCTAAACGGGCTGATGGCCGGGGTTCTATATGCGCTGGTGGCGCTGGGTTTTGTGCTGATCTTCAAAGCTTCAGGCGTTTTCAACTATGCCCAAGGCGTTATGGCGTTGTTTGCGGCGATGACCTTGGTGGGAATCCAGACCGGGCAGGTGCCATTTTCGCACCTGATCAACACCATTTTTGGCACCGAGCTGCACAGGTTCGGCTGGGAATTACCGCCTTGGCTGGCAATTATTCTGGCGGCTGTGGTGATGGTGTTGTTTGCGTGGCTTGTGCAGAAATTCATTCTGCAACATCTGGTCAACCAGCCCGACATCATCCTGTTCATGGCAACGATTGGCTTGGCCTATTTCATGGAAGGTTTTGCCGACCTGATGTGGGGTGCGGATATCAAGACGCTGGATATTGGCCTGCCGCAGGGGGTAAACGGCTGGATTGATGAAACCACGTTCAACGCCTTTGGATACGGATTTTTCATCGACAATCTTGATATCGTCGCGACCGTGGTTGCTGCGTTGTTGGTGACAGCTTTGATTCTGTTTAGCCAATATACCAAGCAAGGCCGGGCCATGCGCGCGGTTGCTGATGACCACCAGGCCGCGCTTTCGGTCGGTGTTTCCCTGCGCTTTATCTGGGTCATGGTCTGGTCGGTGGCTGGATTTGTTGCGCTGGTTGCCGGGGTCATGTGGGGGGCCAAATCCGGGGTGCAATTCAGCCTGAGCCTGATCGCGCTCAAGGCGTTGCCGGTTCTGATGCTGGGTGGCTTTACCTCGATCCCAGGGGCGATTGTCGGCGGGTTGATCATTGGCGTCGGCGAAAAGCTGTTCGAGTTTCTGGTTGGGCCTTACATTGGCGGGGCCACCGAAAACTGGTTTGCCTATGTATTGGCGCTCATCTTCCTCGTCTTTCGGCCGCAGGGCTTGTTCGGCGATAAAATCATCGAGAGGGTGTAGGCCATGATTTATCGTGAAGCAGGTGATTTCAAGACGTCCTATCGCGACGATGGTCAGACTTTTCCGATCAAGCTGGACCGACGGGCATTCTGGCTGTTGATGGTGGTCGCTTTTGGCATCGTGCCATTTGTTATCAATGACTACTGGGTAAATGCAGTGATCCTGCCGTTTCTGATCTATTCGATTGCCGCGTTGGGGCTGAATATCCTGACCGGTTATGCTGGACAGGTAAGCTTGGGGACCGGCGGTTTTATGGCGGTTGGGGCTTATGCGTCCTACAAGTTGATGACCTCTTTTCCCGGGATGCCAATCTTTTTTGACATCCTGATAGCCGGGGGGATCACCGCGTTGGTCGGCATGGCGTTTGGCCTGCCAAGTTTGCGGATCAAAGGATTCTACCTGGCCGTGGCGACGCTGGCCGCCCAGTTCTTTCTGGTCTGGCTGTTCAACAAAGTGCCTTGGTTCTTCAACTATTCGGCTTCCGGCATGATCAATGCGCCGGAACGAGGCATGTTTGGCGCTGCGATCACCGGCCCGGCTGCTTCAGCGCCTGCGCGCTACCTTTTCTGTCTGGTCATTGCTGTTGGGCTTGCATGGATGGCGCGCAATTTGACGCGCGGTTCGGTAGGGCGCAAGTGGATGGCTATTCGCGACATGGACATCGCTGCAGAAATCATCGGGGTTAACCCGCTCACCGCCAAGCTTTCGGCTTTCGCTGTGTCGAGCTTCTTCATCGGTGTGGCCGGGGCGCTTTTGTTTTCGGTCTACCTTGGCGCGGTCGAGGTAGGTGAGGCTTTCGGCATCTCGAAGAGCTTTCTGATCCTGTTCATGATCATCATTGGCGGGCTGGGGTCGATCTTTGGCTCGTTTGCAGGGGCGGCATTTTTGGTGTTGATGCCGGTGCTGTTGAAAAACGTTTTGGTGGACGGATTGGGCTGGGCAACTGACTTGGCCGCGCATTTGCAATTCATGATAGTCGGTGCGCTGATCATTGGCTTTCTGGTCTTTGAGCCACACGGATTGGCCCAGCTTTGGCGGCTGGCAAAAGAAAAACTGAGACTCTGGCCCTTCCCGCACTGACGGGCAGGGTAACAAGGAGGGCGCGCCTTGACGAAGGTGCGCGATTTGCAAAACCTAGGGAGGAAAAAGCAAATGAAACTGAAGAAACTTGCGGTAATGGCCGCAACGGTCGTGGCCTTGGCTACACCGGCAATGGCGGAAATCGTGCTGCCGTCGCTTAGCTACCGGACTGGTCCTTACGCGGCGAACGGCACACCGTTTGCGGACGGTTATGCCGACTACCTGACCTTAGTTAACGAGCGCGATGGCGGTGTTGGCGGCGAGATGATCCGACTGATGGAATGCGAGACTGGCTATAACACCGAAAAGGGTGTTGAATGCTATGAATCGACCAAGGGCGAAGGCGCATTGGTTTATGAACCACTTTCGACCGGAATTACCTACCAGTTGATCCCCAAAGCGTCGGCTGACGGCATTCCGGTACACTCGGGTGGCTACGGGCGGACATCTGCGGCTGACGGCACGGTTTTCAAGTGGATATTCAACTACCCGACCAACTATTGGTACGGCGCCTCGATTGCTATCAAGCACATCCTGGATCAGGAAGGCGGTGACA
>CAYSBG010000074.1:0-8367 GCA_964429125.1 uncultured Aliiroseovarius sp. | reverse complement strand
GGCCGAGCCAAACTCCCGGCGAAACAGCGTAAAGCGCGCATCCACCAGCGCCTCCTGCTGGGCCACGGAACAGGCGGTTTCGTAGTTGGAACGCGAATTGGTGATGCCGCGCCCCAATATGTCTTCGTTTTCATCCAGGATCACCGCCTTGGTAGTGGTCGATCCCAGATCAATACCTACAAAGGTTTTCATGCTGCTGCCCCCTTGCCCGAGCGTTTCTGTTCGACCATCTGGAAATAACTCTCCAGCCGGTTTTTGACGTTGGCGGCCGAGAAATAACGTGGGTCAACCAGGTCGGTTTCGACAAAAGCTGCCGGTTTGCCGGTACGCTTTTCCACTTCGCGCATGATCAGAAGCTGCCCGGCAGAGAACGAATTGCAGGACTTGATCGAGTTGATCAGCAGCCCGTCGGCTTCATATTCGTTGATGTAGTTCACCAGCATGTCGATACGCATCGGCAGGCTGCGGTTGGTGTAAACTCCAAGGCAATATTCCGCGAGGCTCTCCAAGGGCCGATCCGGGTCATGGCGGAAGCCAAAATCATAGGTGCCGCCGACCTTGGTGTAGGACGAGGCAACAACGGTCGCGTCCTCTTCATAGAACATCTTCCAGAATTGGCGAAAGCTCGTGTAGTTCGGCGGGCCTTCGACCACGAGGCGGTATTTCTCGTTGGTCATGGTGCCGTCTGGTGTGACCGGTCCAAGGCCTTTGGCCACGCGTTCTTCGACCTCTGCGCGCAGGAATTTATAGTATTCAATGGCATCATCGGTGCCGCGGAAGGCGCCAAAAATTGGGCCGATATAATAAATACCTCCAAAATAGGCATCGATGGGACTGGGCTTGTTCTTGGCGCTTTGCAGCACCGCGACCAGGTCATCCTCGGCACGCGCAGATTTGGCGAGGTATTCGCGTAAACGGTCAATATCGAATTTGACGCCCGAGACCTGCTCCAGCGTTGGAATCACGTCTTCCTTAAGCTGTTTGACCATGTATTGGATCATGTTGGGCGTCACCACCCCGTCGGCCATATAGGGCGTCTGCAAGAAGATGGTCGGGCATTTATACTGTTCGCGAAGCAACTCGAACCACTTGAGGAAGGTGAAACACCCGGTGTAGGAAAGCAGCAGCACGTCGGGCTTGGGCAGTTCGCGCCCGGTCGGGCCGATATTTCCCTTCATCATCATACCGATGTCGGATTTGACATAGGTGCAAACATCCTCGGAATGCCCGGCACGCTCGGCCTCCATGATATAGCCACCACTTTTCTTGCGCAGGCCGGATTGGATGGCGTTCACTTCGGGCAGATTGTTGACCAGATCAAAGCACATGATAAGTTCATTGAGATTGCCCGGAACAAAGGTCGAGGCGACTTTGTCGCCATTGGCAGGCGCGTCGCATAGCCGGTCGTAATGCCTGGCCATCATCTCTTTTTGCTTGATCATCGACGCATCTTTGAGCACGTCCTCGGGCTGGGCTTTCAGGATGGAAGGTTTCATGCCGCGCTCCACAATTTGATTGAATCTACAAAGGTTCCCGCCTGTTCACGGATCGGCTGCATCTGGCCGCTGTTTTCGGCGTATTTGAAGGCGATGAACGGAATCTTGGCCTCATTCAGCACGTTTTGCAGCATCGGTCGGTCCAACAGCGCCGGGTCGCAGAAGCTGGTCGAGGCGAAAATTACCCCTTCAGCCCCGGTGCGCTCCATGGCGCGCACCAGAAACTGGCCCTTTTCCTCTTGGTTTGGCTCGTACTTGGCCGCTGTCGACATGGAGTGATGCAGGAAGGCCTGGCTTAGCTCGTAAAGCGGGTCGCCGTCGGCCGGAACGTCTTGTTCCAGCCAGCGGGCCACCAGCATGAAGTCGTCATCAACCACATAACAGCCAGCCAACTCCAGCGACTTGATCAGGTTAAGCGGTGGCTGCTCACAGAACATGCCGGTGACGATGACCTTGGAATTATCCTTCATTGGCCGCTTGGTGGCGCGGGCGGCGTCGATATAGTCGCGCAACATCGCGTTGTGTTCTTCGACCGGCAGGGTCAGGCCGGCGCGGGCGACAAGATACGCCTCGGACGCAGGTGCCTTCCAGGGAACGGCTGCGCGAAATTCATAAAGCTCGCGTAGAAGGGCGCGGTTCTCGTTATAGACCTTGATCGAAGCGTTGATGTCTGCGTCTGTGACCTTGCGGCCCGAGATCTTCTCCAACCCTTCCAGCAGTTCGCGCATCTCACCAATATAAAAGGTGCCGCCGATTTCGTCTTCATAAGTCTGAGGAACGTCGAAATACTTGACATAAATCTCGGGAAAAAGCGTTTTCCACATGCCCGACAAATTGCGGATCACATCGCAGATCGACGGAAACAGCATCCCGTCGACAAAATCCAGTCGTCCCGACAGGCCTAGCTCTATGGTCGAGCGCGGGATGCGGCAGATGTAGCTTTGATAATAGGCGTCGCCGTGGATCACCTCAAGCTGATCGCCACCGCCCATGATACCAAGCGGCAGCATACCCGCCGCATGGATCAGTTCGCGCGGGATATAAATTGGTAGATGGCCAATGACCTTTCGGCCCTCTTTGGCCTCTTTCCATTTGCGGGCCGAGGCAAAGGTCAGATCATCATACAACGCAGTTGCGCGGGCAATGATCTCGTCTGTGGTTGAAATGGTCATTTGTTCTCCCATTTGGCCGGGCGTTTGGCGAGGAAGGCAGTAAGGCCCTCCACCGCGTCACGGGTGGACATGAGTTCTTGCAGGTAAATCCGTTCAACTTCGTCGATGTACGGAAGCACTCGGGCAAGGAAAGGCGCGCGCGCCGCCCGCACACCAAGGCGCAGGGATGAGGTGCTTTTGTGCGCCAAGTGCTTTGCAACATAGGCGCGGGCGGCCTCGGCGGGCGCATCGGTGAGGTGGTCGATCAGACCTGCCTCCAGCGCCTCGCCTGCCCCCATAGAGCGGCCCGACAGCAGCAGATCCTGGGCCAGCGGCTGGCCCATGCGCTCGGGCATCAGCACTGAGGCGGCGGGGGCGAATACGCCCAGCATCATTTCCGGCTGGCCCAACTGCGCGGCGGGGTGGGCGAAAATCATGTGGCCAGCCATAGCGACTTCCAGCCCGCCGCCCAGGCATTGGCCCTGTACTGCGACCAGCACCGGAACCGGGTAAGAAAGCATGGTTTTGACCAATGCGTGCAGGCTGGCGAGCATATCTGCGCAGCTATCGGGCAAGTGTTCTTCAACCGAGGCCCCAAAGGAAAAATGCGGGCCTTCGGCATCGAGCAAAACAGCCGTCAGGTCGCTCTCATTGGCATAGTCGTCGAAAGCCGCCTCAAGTGCCGCGATCATTTCGGCGTCAACGATATTGGCCTTGGACCGGTTAAGCGTTAGCCGCAGCAGCTTGCCGTCAAGCTCGGTGTTTATGCGCAGGCAATCGTTCACTTGCGAACCCCCGGCATGTGGCTGTCGACGAATTCCGGGGTCCATTTGGCGCCGGCGGCCAACTCCTGACGCAGCAGAACAAAGTCAACTTCGCGTCCCACCTCGCGATTGCCTTCGTTAAAGGCGCGAAAGCCCATGTTGGCCTCGGTCATCATGTTATTGGCCAGCCACGCGCGGCTGTTTTCCTTGTTCATGTTCCATGCGTTCAGCTTGGGCTTGCGCAGCTCCTCGACCGATTTGGTGGTACAATCGGGGAAGGTCAGCAGCAGCTTGCCGGTCAGCTCGTTAACCTTTTCGTCCAGCGCGCTCAGGTCGATCTCACCGCGTTTGATCAACGCCTTGCCCTCGGCAACAGCGTCGCCGGACTTGAACTCTCCATGCAGCAAGCGCCCGAACGCGTCTGTCTTCATCTCGGTCTCGACCAGTGGGTTGGCAATATACTCGCCGTTTACTTTCAGCCCCGGCACGATGTCAGTCAGAATGCCCAACCGCGCGGCTTTTTGTGCACTGAACGGCTCACACAACACGCCGGAAACCATTGCCTGCTCGCAGCCGATCATCAGCGGTAGAAAGTCGGTCGAGCCGCCGATTGCGGCGCTGCCGTGTTTCGGCCCGGCCTGGCCAAAGCGGGCCATGTCCTGGGCCACCGAAAAATCACACGCCATGCCAATTTCCTGCCCGCCGCCGATACGCATGCCGTTGACCCGACAGACCACCGGTTTGTCACAGGTCAGTATGGCCGACACCATGTCATTGAAAAGACGCATGTACTGGCGGTATTCCTGCGGTCGCCCGGCGTAATACTCGGCATATTCCTTTGTATTGCCGCCGGTGCAAAATGCCTTGTCGCCCACCGCAGTAAACACCACCGCATTGACGTCGCGCATGTTCGATGCAGCACGGAAAGCCAGGATGATCGATTTGACCATATCGGTAGTGTAGGAGTTGAACTGCGTCGGGTTATTCAGAATAATCCAGGCATTGAAAAGTCCCTCGACTGCGGTGCCGTCGGGAAGGGTGGCTGGGCGTTTTTCAAACAGGATCTGGTCGGTAATCGCATTGCGGATATCATCGGCGACCAGATCGTGTGACTCAAACTCAAAGCGCATATCATAACTCCTTCAAGGCACCAGTATCTGGCGCCGGATCACTTCGCCCGCATGCACGGCGCGGAAAACTTCGTTGATGCCGTCGAGCGGCTTTTGTTCGACGAACGGGGCCAGCTTGACGCGGCCATCCTCGACCAAAGCCAAAGCACCGGGATAAAGCTCGGGCGGACAGCCCCAGTTGCCGAGCAGACGGGCATGAAAAGCCATCAGGTTTGACAGCCGCACTTCGACCTTGTCCATGGTAAAGCCTACTACGCACATAGTGCCGCCATGGGTGAGCAGGCCAAATGCCGCCTTTTGCCCGGCGGCGGTGCCGGAACATTCCATGACGATCCACTCCCGCGTGCGAAGGCCGCTTTCCTTGGCGAAGCCAATGATAGCCCCCTTGAGCGCGCGCCCGTCATATTCGCGCGCGTTCAGCGTCAACGAGGCACCGGCTTCGCCCATCGCCGCAAGTTTGTCCGCGACTACGTCGATGGCCACCACCTTGGCGCCCATGGCTGCAGCGACTTGCACCGCATAGCCGCCAACCCCGCCAACGCCGTTGACGATCACCAGATCACCCGCGCCTACGCCGGCCTGAACGGCGGCTTGGTAGGGGGTGGTCAGGGCATCAGCTATGACTGAAACGTCGGCCAGTTTCAGGCCTTGGGCGGCCAGCTTGTCCACATTTACCGGGCAGAGGCCGCGCGCGGGCACGCTGATGTGGCTGGCAAATCCGCCCTGAATGTCATTGCCGGGCATTTTCTGGGATTTGCAGATCGTGCCCTTGCCACGCTTGCAGGTATCGCATTCCCCGCAGGGCATGACGGCGGGAACGATCACGGGCTTGCCAATCCAGTTTTCGGCGCCGATGCCTGCCGCGCTGACCACACCTGAAATCTCGTGACCAAGGGTCAGGGGCAAAGCATGATTGGTACGCACGCTATCATAGTAAAAGCCAAGGTCGGTATGACAAACGCCGCAGCCCGCCACCTCGACGACCACCTCGCCGGGGCCGGGAGCGTCTGGTTCGAACTCGACCAACTGCAGGGGTGTATCCCTCGAAATCATCTGCCAGCGCCGCGCCATGATTCTCCCCCGTTTGGTGCCCGTTTCGCAAGGTCAGGGCCGTGTTGACAAGTTACGCATTCTCAATTACCGTAAATCAGTACGCGAATACCTATTTAAGGTCAACCTAGAATATTTACTGGCACCAAACCGGAATGGGAGCGGGAGCAGATGAACGACTTGGAAATACCACGCGGCAATGTCTCGTTTGCCGTTGTCGGCACAGGGGGCAAGGGCGCAATTACCGCGGGCTCTATTCTGCTGGAAGTAGCGGGCAAAGGCGGTTGGCATGGCCTGTTGAACCGCTCGGTTGGCCCGCAGATCAGGGGCGGCGAAGCGGCGGCGTTGGTACGCCTGTCCACCGACCCGGCATTTACCATGTCGAAAGATTTCAACATCCTCGTGGCGCTTGACTGGAAGAATGCCGACCGATTTATCTCGGCCATGCCGGTTGCGAACGGGGGCGTCGTAATTGCCGACCCGGCCGCGGGTCAGCCTCCGCAAGTGGTACTGGAGGCTGACTGCACTATCGTTCAGGTGCCAATTGCCGAGATGGCCAAAGCCATTGATGGCGGGCGCGAGAACATGATTGCGGTGGGACTGATCGCCCAGCTTATCGGTTTCGCCGAGGACGCTGTGATGGAAATTGTCGCCACCAAGTTGGATCGCAAAGGGCAAAAGGCGGTGGATATCGGCCGCGCCTGTCTGAAAGCAGGGATGGGAGCGGCCGAGGCAATTACCCCATCCTTCCCCCTAGCGTCGGCGCCAGAAAGCGATTCGCGCCGTTGGCTGATTACCGGAAACGAAGCCGTTGGCCTGGGGGTTTTGCGCGGCGGTGTGCGCTTTGCCGCTGCCTACCCGATTACCCCGGCTACCGAAGTTCTGGAGTACCTCGCCCCGGCTCTTGCGCGCATCGGTGGTGCATTGGTGCAAGCCGAGGATGAGTTGGCCTCAATCAATATGGCTATGGGCGCATCCTTTGGCGGCCGCCCCTCCGTCACGGCGACCTCTGGGCCCGGCCTGTCACTAATGATGGAAGGATTAGGCCTCGCTGCAGGCTCGGAAACGCCGGTCGTGGTTATCGACGTGATGCGTGCCGGGCCCTCCACCGGCATTGCCACCAAGTCCGAACAATCCGACCTGAACATCGCCGTCTATGGCTTTCATGGCGATGCGCCGCATGTGGTCATGGCTCCGCTGAGCGTGTCAGACTGCCTGTTCACCGGCCAATGGGCGGTGCATGTGGCCGAAAGCCTGCAAACCCCGGTGATCGTTTTGTCAGACCAATCGATCGGCCAGTCGCGGGTGCTGATCGACCGGCCCGCTGACGTTACATTCTTGACTCGCCGCAAAGCATTTCGCGCGACGGGCGAGGCTTATCAGCGCTACGCGATCACAGCGGATGGCGTTTCGCCTATGTCGATCCCCGGCCAACCCGGGGGCCAATACACCTCTGACGGGCTGACCCATTCCGAAAGCGGCGCACCGTCTTCTGCCGCCAAGGACCAGCGCGAGCAAATGGAAAAGCGCGCGCGCAAAATCGAAATGTTTGATTTCGGTAACTATTGGGGCGTTACTGAGGGGGATGCAGGCGCCCGCACGGTGATCCTGACATGGGGGTCAATGTCGGGCGCGGCAAAGGAGGCGCTCGCCGCTGATGGGGTCAATGCCCGTTTGGTTGCGTTACGTTTGATCTCGCCGCTTCCAACCGCTGAAATCCAATCGGCCTTGGCCGGTGCCACCCGCGTGTTGGTGGTTGAACAAAGCGCCTCTGGCCAGCTTTTCCGGCATATACGGGCCGAAATGGATCTACCGGGCGAAGTGCGCCAATTGAACCGCGAAGGACCGGATTTGATCAGTCCAGATGAAATCGCTGCCATTATCCGTGATTGGAGCGCACCATGAACAAGCCAAACCTCAAAGCGGGGGACTTCAAATCCGACCTCACGCCAATCTGGTGCCCAGGTTGCGGAGATTTTCACGTACTGATGTCGATAACTCGTGCTCTGGCCGCAGCCGGGCGCCCGCCCGAAGAGGTTGCGGCAGTGTCAGGCATCGGCTGTTCATCGCGGATCCCGGCGTATACAAATTGTTATGGGTTCCATGGCGTGCATGGGCGAGCCTTGCCCGTTGCGGCGGGTTTGAAAGTGGCGCGCCCAGATCTTACCGTGTTGGCATTGTCCGGCGATGGCGACGGGTTTTCGATAGGTGGCAATCATTTCCTGCATGCCTGCCGGCGCAATATCGACATGACCTATATCGTCATGGACAATCGGGTCTATGGTATGACCAAAGGCCAACCTTCGCCCACAACCGAGCCAGATTGGGACAGCGCGCTTTCTCCGGGTGGCACTGGCCTTTCGCCGTTCCACCCGCTGGTCATCGCCCTGGCCTCAGGCGCAAATTTCGTCGCGCGCGAGTTTTCCGGCGACATAAAAGGTTGCACGGCCACGATATCCGAGGCAATCAAACACCCCGGATTTTCCTTTGTCGAGATCTTGAGCCCCTGTGTGACCTTCCGCCCGGATGAACGAGAATGGAAAGGTAAGGTGCATAAAGCCAGTGTCGCCGAAACCGACGATCCAGGCCGCGCCGCACGCCGGATCATGACCGATGACGGCATGAATACCGGTATCCTCTATCGCGGGCACCGCCGCCCTTACCACGCTCATGTCACGGATGAAATCGGCGATATCGGTAGTCTCGAAGCAGCGTTCGAGATTTAAGGAACGTCGGATCAACGCTCCGGTTTTGCCGTTTCGGTCTGATTTCGACG
>CAYSBG010000073.1:0-8451 GCA_964429125.1 uncultured Aliiroseovarius sp. | reverse complement strand
GTTGAACACTTTGGTCGCATCGCGTCCCAAGTCCGCGTCCATGGTGAACAGGCTCAGATCGGTGTAGATCCGCGCGGTGATCGGGTGGTAATTGCCGGTGCCAAAATGGGTGTATGTGACCAGCTTGTTCCCCTCGCGACGCACCACGGTCGAAATCTTTGCGTGGGTTTTATAATTGATGAACCCGTACACCACATGGGCGCCTGCGCGCTCCAGTCTGCGCGACTGCAGGATATTTGCGGCCTCGTCAAAGCGGGCTTTGAGTTCGACCAGTGCGGTGACGGATTTGCCCAGTTCAGCGGCTTCGCAAAGGGCCGTCACGATCGGGCTGTCGCGTGAGGTCCGGTAAAGCGTTTGTTTGATGGCCACCACGTCCGGGTCACGCGCCGCCTGTTGCAGGAACCGCACCACCATGTCGAAGGTTTCGTAGGGGTGGTGCAGCAGCATGTCCTTTTGGCGGATGGCGGCAAATATGTCGCCTTCGTGGTCTTGTACACGTTCGGGAACACGTGGGGTGAACGGTGGCCAGAGCAGGTCGGGCCGCTCGCCCAGCACCAGTTGCGAAAGGTCGGCCATGCCGATCATGCCATCCACCCCGACAATTTCGTCGTCAGTGACGGCAAGCTCGCGTTTGATCATTTTCAACAGCGCGGGAGGGACGTTTTCGGTGATTTTCATCCGCACGACTTCGCCGCGACGGCGCCGTTTCAGGGCCGTTTCAAACTCGCGCACCAGATCTTCGGCTTCTTCTTCGACCTCCAGGTCGCTGTCGCGCAAGATCCGAAACGCGCAGGAACCGCGCACACCGTATCCGGGAAACAGCATGCCGATATATTCCAGCAGCAAGTCTTCGAGCGGCAGGAACCGGGCCACACCATCAGGGGCGGGCAGACGGATGAAACGATCAATCTGCTGGGGCACGGGCAGGAGCGCCATAAGCTTGCGTTTGTCTCGGCGACGTTCCAGTTGCAAGGCCAGCGAGAAGCCTTCGTTGGGGATGAACGGGAACGGGTGCGCCGGGTCGATCGCTAACGGAGAGAGGACCGGAAACACTTGTTCAAGGAACGCCTGATCAAGGAACCTTCGGTCTTCGTCCGTTAAGGTTTCCGGGGTGCAGAGCGAGATCCCGGCCGCCTGCATTTCCCCGGACAGGCGGTCAAACACCTCCTGCTGATGGTCCATAAGGCGGCGTGCATCGGCGTCGATCAACACCAGTTGTTCGGCCGGGCTTAGCCCATCGGCGGCGGGTGTGGAGACACCTTCGCGCGCCAATTCACGCAGGCCCGCGACACGCACCGTATAGAATTCGTCCAGGTTGGTCGCTGAAATCGACAGGAACCGCAGGCGTTCCAGCAACGGAACCCGCGGGTTTTCCGCTTCTTCCAGCACCCGCCAGTTGAACCCGAGCCAGCTGAGCTCGCGGTTGAAAAAACGCTTGGGCCCTGCAATGCTTTCCTTTGGCAAATTCGTCGGCTTGGGAAAGTCCGAATGAAGGAAATCGGCATGGGTCATGAGACAGAATTCCGGGTTAACAAAAGGTTGATGCGGATTGGGGCATTCCAGATTTCTGGGAGAGCCGAATTTCCTAGCGGCTCGTTTATGCGCCTTGGCCGGCGTCCTTGTCCAGCATTTCCAGTGCCTGGGCGGCAAGTTTACGGCTGATTTCGCGCTTTTCCGCCAAAGCTATTTTGTCGATTGTGTCCACAAGTTGCGCGGCGGATTTCAAAGAGCGCTCCATGCGCGGGGTGAGATAGGCAATCACGTTTGGCGGCACCGCGATTTGACGGTCTGCGAACAGCTTGACCAATACAGCGGCCAGAAGGCTTTGATCCGGCGCGCCAATGCGGCAGGTTGCGATGGCCTCAAGACGGCTTTGCAGGTCGGCCAGGGCGGTCCCCCAATCGCGCGGCGGGGTGCGGGCGCAAAGCAATAAAGCATTGCCCCGCGCCTGGAGGGCGTTGTGCAAGTGAAACAGGGCCTCGTCATAGGCCCGGTCGCCGGCCAGGTGGTCGCAATCATCCAGCAGGATATTGCGCGATGCCAAAGCCGAAATATCCGCGTTGGCCAGGGCCTTTGGCGCGACTTCCAGGGCCTCGCTGTTTGCAAGCCAGATACCGGCCAAATGGCTTTTCCCTGCGCCTTCCGGACCGATCAGAATGAGTTTGCCGGCCGGCCAGTCCTGCCAGTTTTCCAACATTTGAAAAGCCAGCGCATTGGACGGGGCGACAAAGAAATCCCCCCGGGCGCGGCTCTCGGCGACAGGCAGGGCGAAGGTTAACTGCTCGGGGCCGGGCATCTCAGGTCTCGTGCTCTGGCGTGGGCGCATCCGCTGTGCTCACGCTACCCTGGTACAAACGCCCGTCCATGTAGTACTGGATAAGAAACCGAACGATTACGCCGATGGCCGCAGCCAAGGGTACCGCCACCAACATGCCGACAAAGCCAAACAATGTCCCAAAGGTTGAAAGCGAAAAAAGCAGCCAGACCGGGTGCAGCCCAACGCTTTCGCCAACGAGTTTTGGAGTCAGGATGTTGCCTTCAACAACCTGGCCGATGACGAAAATTCCGGCCACAAGGCCAATGCGCACCCAATTGGTGGCGTGGACAAGTGTTTCCCCGTCAACGACTTCGCTGAAGCTCCAGAATTGGAACAAGGCCAGGCCGATCGCCAGCCCGCCGCCAATGAGGGCGCCGACATAGGGGATAAAGGTCAGCATCCCGGCAATCGCGCCAATCACCAGCCCATATTCAAGCCCGACCAATGCCAGCGCTACCGCATACCAGGTGCCAAGGATCAGGCTGACAGTGCCCATGCCACGAATAAAGCTGGCGAGCGTCCGGTCTATTTCCCGGGCCAATTCCCGGATCGCCGGGGCATGGTCCCGCGGCAACATCGAATCGACAACCGCGACCATGCGATCCCAATCCAGCAGCATGTAAAAAGCAACCACCGGCACGATCACAAACAGCATCAACAGGTTGATCACGCTCATGGCCGAAGAAAGCGCGGCCCCTAACAGGGCGCCTCCGTATTCCTGTACCCGTTCGCCCAGTTTCAACAATCCTTCGCCAACGGCGCTATTTTCATCAACGATGGAAGGAAAGCGTTCGGCCAGGAAAGCCTTGAAATTTGCGGCAAGCGAAGGGGCGACATCGACAAGGGCGATGGCCTGATCAATCAGCGCAGGAATGATTGCAAGGGCAGCAACGATGAAAATGATCAAACCTAACAAAGAGATGGTGACGGTCGAAAGCGCGCGCGAGAATCCGATTGCTTCCAGACGATCTGCCAGCGGGTCCAGAAAATAGGCTATGGCACCTCCCAGGATGAACGGCAGAATCACGTCGCCCAAAAACCAGAGCAATGCAAAAAGAATTGCCGCAGCAATGGCCCAGTACCTTGCCTGCTTGTTTGCCGATAGCGCCATGTCAGTCCTCCGGTTGCACCCAGCATCGCCCATGGGCATGGCGGTTGCAAGACCGGGAAACGCCGGACCGAGTGCGCCATACCGGGCGGATCAGTTGGCAGGCTTGCAACGCCGCCACCAGCGCCAATCAAAAAACCTGTGCGCCGCAGGCGCGCCTTTTGATCAAATGGGTCGGACCGGACATGTATTTGCCAGGGAGAATCGGCAAATCCGCCGCTTGCCCCGCGCGCGGCGCGCGGCTAAACCCGGATGGAACGCTTGCAACCAGAAAGGCCCGCACCCCATGCGCCTGTCCAACTATTTCCTGCCGGTACTCAAGGAAACCCCCTCCGAGGCCCAAATCGTTTCCCACCGCTACATGCTGCGCGCCGGGATGATCAAACAGGCCAGCGCCGGGATATATTCCTGGCTGCCAATGGGCTTGAAGGTGCTCAGGAACATCGAGCGTATCATCCATGAGGAACAGGCGCGCGCCGGCCACCTGCCGATCCTGATGCCGACTTTGCAATCGGCCGATCTGTGGCGCGAAAGCGGACGCTATGACGACTACGGCCAGGAAATGCTGCGCATGCAGGACCGCCATGGGCGCGACATGCTGTATACGCCCACCGCCGAAGAGCTGGTCACGGATATTTTCCGCAGCCATGTGTCGAGCTACAAGGACCTGCCGCTGACGCTCTACCAGATCCAGTGGAAGTTTCGCGACGAGATCCGGCCGCGTTTCGGCGTCATGCGCGGGCGCGAATTCTACATGAAGGACGGCTACAATTTCGACATTGATTACGAGCACGCCCTGCATGCCTATAACCGCCACATGGTCAGCTATCTGCGTACCTACGAGCGCATGGGGCTGCAGGCGATACCAATGCGTGCGGATTCGGGGCCGATTGGCGGCGAAGATACGCATGAATTTCTGGTGCTGGCAGATACCGGCGAAAGTGAAGTGTTTTATGACAGCGCCATTACCGAGCTGAAGTTGGGTAAACGCGAGATTGACTATACCGACTGGGATCAATGCGCGCTGATCGCCAAGGAATGGACCACGCCCTACGCGCGCACGGATGAAACCCATGACGCGGCCCTGTTCAATGAGGTGCCCGAGGCGCGCCGCAAGGTTTCGCGCGGCATTGAAGTCGGGCAGATTTTCTATTTTGGCACCAAATATTCCGAGGCATTAGGGGCGACGGTCGCCACCGATGATGGCGAAAAAGTGCCGGTACACATGGGCAGCCACGGCATCGGCGTAAGCCGCCTGGTCGGCGCTATCATCGAGGCCAGCCATGACGACAAGGGCATCATCTGGCCCGAAGGCGTGACGCCTTTCCATTGCGGGATCGTCAACTTGCGTCAGGGGGCCGCAGAAGCTGATCGCGCTTGTGAAGATATTTATGCCGCGCTCGCGCGGGCCGGGCTTGAGCCGCTTTACGATGATCGCGAAGAACGCGCCGGGGCGAAATTTGCCACGATGGACCTGATCGGTTTGCCGTGGCGTATCACCGTGGGGCCGCGCGGGTTGAATAACGGCGTGGTCGAGCTGACAAATCGGCGTTCAGGCGAAAATGAAGAGTTGAAACCCGAGATTGCTGTGGCGCGGGTGATAGAGATTTACGCCGGGCGGTGAGGCGGGGGTGCTCCCGCCCAAACCTGCCCCTGCGGGGCGCGTTTGGTTGGGCATGGCGCATCTGCGCTGCAGATGCGCCTGATTTGAGGCCTCCGGCGGAGGTATTTTCGCCAAGATGAAGGGCCGAGCGGCGCCTTTTGGCCGTTTGGGGATACCTTTCTTGACCGCAGGGACTGCGTTGGGCCAAAATGGCCCCAAAAGAGCAGCCCGAAAAGGGGATACAGGTGATCCGAGCATTGGCCATGGCCGGTGGGCTTGTGGGGGCGGTGACGCTTTCGCAGTTTCCCGAGTTTTCGCAGCAGTATTTGCAGCGCCTTTCCGGGGCTGTGGATGAGTTGCGGCTGGTAACGGCCGCATTCGACCTGACCGCGCGGGCCTCTGGCCTGAGCCGTGACGAGGCCTTGGCACAGATTGGCGGCACGCAATTCACCGATGATCTTCGAGAGAATATGGCCAATTCGATCAATCGCTATGAGCGGCTGGAGGCGGATTATTCGGCGCTTGCCGGAGTTGATCCGCTGCGCCGTCTGGTGCGGTTTTGGCATTTCCGCGATGTCGATCTGGCGGGACGCACCTGGGATGATTTTCGCCCAGCGATCCCTGCGACCACGGACGGATTGATCTTTGCCGGCATTGGCTTTGCTTCAGGATGGCTGATGTTTTCCGTGCTTTTATTCATGGTAACGCGGCCTTTTCGGCGCAGGCGCTTTGCCTGACGTGGTTTGAAACTGTGTGAATCCGGGGAAATGCAAAGGCGCTCCCCCTGTCGCGAACGGATTTCGAGCGCATGGCCAGGCACAGCATGAACCCGAAACGATATGGGCAGCTTAGCCCACCAGCATTTTCAGCCCCTGCGTTACATCCGTGCGCACAGCCAGGCGCAGGCCCGGCTCATCCCCGGCGGCCAAGGCAGCCAGAATGGCGCGGTGGTGGTGTTGCAGGTCGGTGCGGTGGCGGGCTTGATACAGGGCGCGCATGGTTGGGCCAAGTTGCAGCCAGACGGTTTCTGTCAGGGCGAGCATTGCCGGGGCTTGGGCGCGCAGATAGATCATCCGGTGAAATTCAAGATTGGTGCGCAGGTAACAAACCGCATCCTGCTTGGCGACGCATTCTGACACCCGTGCATTGATGGCGCGCAGTCGATCAATCAACGCCATATGCGCGCGCGGCAAGGCGCGGGCGGCCAGTTCCGGCTCCAGCAGGCCGCGCAGGGCGGCGAGTTCTTCGATGCGTTCGTTGCTCAATTCAGGTGTGGAAATACGTCCGGAAACCGAAAGAGTAAGTGCACCTTCGGCGGCAAGCCGGCGCACGGCCTCACGCGCCGGTGTCATGGACACGCCAAACTCCCGCCCAACGCCGCGCAAGGTCAAGGCGGTACCCGGTGCAATTTCGCCATGCATGATCTGGCTGCGCAGGGCGCGGTAAACGCGCTCATGCGCGGAGCCGCCCGATCCAGCGGCGTCGGAAGGGGAACGTAGTGTGTTCATGGGCAAAGTGTGATCACAAAACCGGCCGGGGTCAATCACGGAAGCGATACGCATGCAGAATCGCGCCATTTTTTCGCAGCCATTGGCGGTGGGTTTTGTATTCCGGCATCAGCCGGCCCACATGTGCCCAAAAAGCAGGCGAATGATTCATCTCGACCAGGTGGGCGACCTCGTGCGCGGCAACATATTTCAGGATTGCGGGTGGCGCCATGATCAGCCGCCAGGAATACATCAGCCGCCCTTCGGGGGAGCAGGACCCCCAGCGTGAGCGGGTATCGCGCAAGGTAAGACCGGTGAATTCACGCCCAAGGGCGGCGGCATAACGTTGAGAAGCTTCAAACAGGCGGTCACGGGCGAGGGTTTTGAACAACGCCGCGACCCGTGCGCCGGTTTTGTCCGGTGCATCCAGAGGAAGGGTGATCACCCCGTCGCCCAGCCGTGCAGCATGGCCGCCGGATGCCACCAGAATGTGCGGGCGCCCGGCAAACAGCACCTCGCCACCGGGGCGCAGCCGCACCGGCGCGGGGGTTGTGGCAAGGTGTTTGCGCACCCATGTGGCCCGCTCGTTCAGAAACGCCTGGGCTTCGCGGATGGGAACGCGGCGGGGCAGGGTGAGACTCACACTGCCGTCCAATTGCGAGACGCGTAGTGACAGCCGTTTGGCGCGCGCGGAGACGCGTAATTTGACCTCGATTGGCGGCGCGCCCGGAACGATCAGGTGTTTCATTTTTTCCTTTCCGATCCGGTCTGGTGACAGGGCGCATGCAAAAGTCTTTGACACCCCGGGTTAGCTGTGGCAGTTGGCGCTTGATTTCGCACGTATACATGAGCACGAAAAGGGGTATTCCATGCCCAAGGAAGAATGGGGCGTCAAACGCGTCTGTCCGACAACCGGCAAGCGGTTTTATGACCTTAACCGTGATCCGATCATCAGCCCCTATTCGGGCGAGGTGGTTAACCCGGACACCGGCAAAGGTAGCCGCAATATGGTCGCTGACAAGGCCGATAAAGCCTCTGAGGCTGCCAAGGATGAGGATGCCGCCGAGGTCGTTCTTGAAGATGATGTGGAAGTCGCGCTGGATGACGACGCAACTGCAGATGTCGACCTGGCTGACGATGTTCTGGATGACGATGACGATGTCGACGTTCCGCTGGAGGAAATCGCCGACGTTGCCGCGCCAGACGACGATAGTTAGAATTTTCGGAGCGCGGGCTGGCTTTTCAGCCACGCAGCTTTTTTAGAACTGGCCATGCGCCGGGGCGCAAGGTAAATGAGGACAGGCCCTAGCGCGTGTCGGGCCTGATCAGAATCCGGTATTCGGCTGGCGGGGCGAGGCAGCGTTTGCCCAAGCAAATGCGTTCGCCCTGCCGGACGAATTCGATTTGGTGCGACAGGCTCTTGGGTGAGCTTGATGGCGTTGAGCAATGATATTTGCCAGGACGAGCGCCCGTTTAACCGGCCCCGGCCGTTAGGTGTTCAGTCACGCCCGAATTGCCCAGGCGCGCAGCCGAATGCGCGGCGGAGCTGGCGGCGTTCTGATCTTGCGTGCCGGATCACCCCTTCTCGACATCGACGACACACCAGACATCGCTCATGGCAAGCAGCGGCTTTGCCTGTTCAACACCCACGCCGGGAATTAGTTCTTCAAGCCCATTCACATTTATGATGCCGCATCAGGCCAGCCGGTGTGCGTGATTTTTGCGTCCCAGCAAGCGTCCATCGGGCAAGGCGGCGCGCCATGACCGAAGCGCCATGTCATCCGCCGCATCCGCGAGAATTGGCCGCGTATGTGCATCACGGTGCGCGGGGATGGTCATTACACCACCCCGCAAGCTTCCGTGTGCTAAGCCCTTGAACGGCGCGATATGTGCCGCAGAATGAACCCGGAAATCAACAACCTTCAGCACGTATCTG
>CAYSBG010000072.1:0-8458 GCA_964429125.1 uncultured Aliiroseovarius sp. | reverse complement strand
ACCAGGATCCGCGCTCGGACATGCCGGCGACCCAGTTCAACATGAAGTGGGTCGAAAAGGCCGGGCTGGTCAAGTTCGACTTTCTCGGGCTGAAGACCTTGACGGTGGTTCAAAACGCGCTCGACCTGCTCAAGGGGCGCGGGGTTGAGGTGGATATCGCGGCAATTCCGCTCGATGACCCGGCCACCTACAAGGTCTACGCTTCGGCCAAGACGGTGGCGGTGTTCCAGGTGGAAAGCTCGGGCATGATGGACGCGCTGCGCCGGATGAAGCCGACCTGTATCGAGGATATCGTCGCATTGGTGGCGCTTTACCGTCCCGGCCCGATGGAAAACATCCCGACCTATTGCGAGGTCAAGAACGGGTTGCGCGAACGCGCCTCGATCCACCCGTTGATCGACCATATCCTGGAAGAAACCCAGGGCATCATTGTCTATCAGGAACAGGTGATGCAAATCGCCCAGGTCATGGCCGGCTATACGCTGGGTGGCGCGGATATGCTGCGCCGGGCGATGGGCAAAAAGATCGCTTCGGAGATGGCCAAGGAGCGGCCAAAGTTCCTGGCCGGTGCGCAGAAAAACGGCGTTGACAAGGCCAAGGCCAACGAGGTGTTCGACCTGTTGGAGAAATTCGCCAATTACGGCTTCAACAAATCCCACGCCGCAGCCTATGCGGTGGTCAGCTATCAGACCGCCTGGCTCAAGGCCAATCATCCGGTGGAGTTCATGGCCGGGGTGATGAACTGCGATATTCACCTGACCGACAAGCTGGGCGTCTATGCCGAAGAGGTGCGCCGGGGGCTGGGGATCGAGATCGTGCCGCCGTGCGTGAACCGCTCGCAAGCCACCTTTACGGTCGAGGAGGGCAAGGTCATCTACGCGCTGGGCGCGTTGAAAAACGTCGGCGGAGAAGCGATGCGCCTGATCGCTGACGCACGCCGGACCGACACGGGCGAGAAGCCGTTTGCGACGCTGTTTGATCTGGCACGGCGGGTCGATCTGAAACGTGTCGGCAAACGTCCGTTGGAGATGCTGGCCCGGGCCGGAGGCTTTGACACTCTGGACGGAAACCGGCGCCGGGTGCTGGACAGCCTCGATGCGCTGGTCGCCTATTCTGCGGCCGTGCATGAACAACGGGCGTCCAGTCAGGTGTCGCTGTTCGGCGAGGCGGGCGAAGATCTGCCCGAGCCGCGCCTCAGCCCGGCGGAGGATTGGCAGCCGGCAGAGCGTTTGGCCGAAGAGCACAAGGCGGTCGGGTTTTACCTGTCCGGCCACCCGTTGGACGATTATCTTCCAGCGTTGAAACGCCAGGGCGTGATGACATTGGAAGCGCTGCGTACCAAGGCCGAGCGCGGCCCTCTGGTGGGCAAGATCGCCGGAACCGTGGCGGGCAGGCAAGAGCGAAAATCGGCGCGCGGAAACCGCTATGCCTTTGCGCAACTCTCGGACCCCACGGGGTTATTTGAGGTGACGCTGTTTTCCGAGGTGCTGGAAAATGCGCGGGATTTTCTGGAAACCGGGGCCAATGTGGTGGTCGGTGTCGAAGCCAGCCTTGAAGCGGATCAGCTCAAATTGCTGGCGCGAAGCGTCGCGCCGGTTGAAAATGTGGTGGCGGATGCGGGTGGGATGAATTTGCGGGTATTCATCGACCGGCCAGAGGCATTGCAGCCGCTGGCGACATTGCTGGAGCATGCGGGCGAGGGAGCCAAACGCGCAATGCCCGGAGCGGTCAGCCTGTGTTTGATCGATTCTGCGTTGCCCGGAGAAGTCGAGATCGCGTTGGCCCGGCAATACCCGTTGAACCCAAAAATCAAAGGAGCGCTGAAAGCATTGCCGGGCGTTTTGGACGTGCAGGAAGTTTAGGCTGAAAGGGGCAGGTTGAAACACGCGTGAAATGTATTGATTTAATGGTCTGTAAAACCGTCTGGAATGCGCATTTGGCAAGACGCGGCGATGCATGTCCATGGTGGTAAAATCACGAAAGGTGTGGAGATGAAAAAAGGCGATCTGTCTCATCTTGCGGTCTGCGGAAGCCTTATTTCCGTAAGGGTTACCCCTAAAGCTTCGCGCAATAAAATTGAGGAAAGCTCACAGGGGCTGCGGGTTTATGTGACGGTGGTGCCCGAAGACGGCAAAGCCAACAAGGCGGTGATCAAATTGTTGGCCCATGCGCTGGGCGTGGCCAGGTCACGCCTTGAACTGGTGCGCGGCGCAACGAGCCGTGACAAGGTTTTCCGCCTCGATTGAAAGGTGCGCTGGAGGTCAGCTCTTGTCGGTGCGTGCGCGTTGATAGACCCCCTCGGGAAGGTTCAGGGCCGCCGCCAGGTCGGCCAACTGGGTGGGCGACAGGGTGACGCGCGCGACCGCCTCTCCGCCCTGCCATTGTTCGACAATAACACGGTCGTCCTGCGCGCGGATCACCACGTCTTCGCGCAAGGGGGCGTGTCCCTCGTCGACCAGGGTGATCAGGGTTGCGTCAAATTCGTGTTCTATGGTGAACATCGCCTATTTCCCTTCGGTGATTTCGCGCATGGCACTCAGAAATTGCGCAACTTCTTCGGTGGAATTGTAGTGGCACATGGAAACCCGGGTGCATCCGTCAAACCCAAGCGGCGCGAGCACCGAGCCGGAATAATGATCGGCCTTGCGGGCATGGGTGAGGACACCACGCTGGCGCAGGGCTTCAACGACTGCGGGGGCGTCCATGCCGTCGACAACCAGGGATACCAGCCCTTCACGGGCCGGGTTATCGACGCCGCCGATCAGGGTGAGGCCGGGCAAATCGGCCAGCCCGGCCAGGTTGCCGATTCCGTGCAGCATCGCTTCACTCAGGGCGTTTTCCTGCGCATGAATCGCCCGCCCGGCCGCTTCCAGGCGGGCGCGCCGGTCGCCGGTTGCGCCCAGGCTTTGCCCGAGCCAGTCGAAATAGGCGACCACCTGGCTGAAGGTCGCGTAGGCGCCGGCGTCTCGGGTGCCCAATTCCCAGCGTGCTTCGCCACCGCCGGCAAAATGGTCATGGGGCATTGCCGCCAGCCGATCGGACAGCCATGCGATCCCGTATCCATGGCGCGAGAACACCTTGTAGGGCGAGATCACATAGGCGTCGACATCGCCCATTCCGCCGACGTCCACAGCGCCATGCGCGGCGTGCTGGATACCGTCGACGATGATCATGCATTCCGGCGCAATGGTGCGGATTGCCGCAACTATCGCTGGCACATCGACCTCCATGCCGGTCACCGGCGAAGTATGAATGATCGTCGCCAGCCGGGTTTCCGGCGTGACCGCTGTGGCGTAGGCATCGGGGGCGATGGTGCCCGTGGCATTGTCATGGTCGGCCAGAACATGCGCCCTGTCGGTGCGTTCCGCCCACAGCGCTGCGGCGCTGCGGCTGGCCGGGTGTTCCAGCGTCGCCGAGACCACGTTGCCGCCCTCGGCCAGGCCAAGGCAGGCGGCGCGGATCAGGCGGAACAACAATTCGGTGCCGCTTTCGCCGACAATGATCTGGCCGCCGGTTGTGCCAAGAAATTCAGCCGCATCGGCGCGGCCCTTTTCGATCATGTCCATCAAGGCTTGCGAGGCCGGGTTGTCGCGGCCCTGGTTGTCGGGCATGGCGGCAAGCGCGGCCGAAGTTTCGACCACGGATTTCAGGGTCAGGCCACCGCCGGCGTTCTCGAAGAATACCCGTCGGCCATTATAGGGGCAGGTTTCCACATGCGCGAAACGGGCGCGGACCTCGGGCAGGATTTCGGCAATGGTCTTGGACATGGGGGCTCCGTCGGCTGGGATTACCTGGCCAGATTGGCCTTTGCCGGAAGGCTTGTCGAGGGGGCTTGTCGGGGGGCTTGTCGGGGGGCAATCCGCTTAATTCCCGGTGCCCAGAATTGTGTTGAGAATGTCGAGGATCGGGTCGCGGGGTTTCTGACCCGGTGGTTGCGCCGGGGGCTGCACCGGCGCCGGGGGCAGGGTGGCCGGGATCGCATAGCTATCGGGGCGGATCATCGGCAAGGGCCGGGCGGGCAAGTCCTGGTAGATACGTTCCATCGCCTGACGCCAGATTTCGGCAGGTAAACCACCGCCAGTCACGCCTTTGAGTGGCGAATTGTCGTCATATCCCATCCAGACGCCGGCCACATAGTCGGCAGTAAAGCCGACAAACCAGGCATCGCGCGCACCCTGGGTTGTGCCGGTTTTTCCCGCGACCTCGATGCCTTCCATGCGCGCGCGTTTGCCGGTGCCCTCTTCGATGACCCGATTCATCATGAAGATCAACTGCTCGGCAGCGGCGGGCGTAATCACCCGCTCGCCGATCCCGCCTTCCTGTTGCATCAGCGCCACATCGTCGCCCTGCAAACGCAGTTCCAGCAAGCCATAGGGCGTGACCGACGATCCGCCATTGAGAATGCCCGCGTAGGCGCCGGTCATCTCGATCAAAGTGCTTTCGGAGGCGCCAAGCGCCAGGGCCGGGCCAAGGGCAAGGTCAGAACGCAGGCCGAATTGTTCGGCGACCTGGCGCACGTTGTCGCGGCCGACTGCTTCGGACAGTTTCACCGCCGGGATATTCAGGCTTTTCATCAAGGCTTCGGTGAGCGACACGCGGCCGTAAAACTTGCTGGTGTAATTGCGCGGGCACCATTGCCCCGAGCCTGGGATGTCGAGGCAGTATTCTTCGTCAACGATCGGGTCGTTATACGCCCAACCAAGGTCCAGCGCGGCGGCATAAACGAAGGGTTTGAAGGCCGATCCGGTCTGGCGGCGCGCCTGAATGGCGCGGTTGAACGCCGAGGAGGCGCGCACGTCACGCCCGCCGACCATTGCCCGCACCGCGCCGTCCGCCGACATGATGATGATTGCCGCCTGGGCCTGGCTGCCTTTGCTGATCTTGTTGTCAAATACCCAGGTGATCGCGTCTTCGGCGGCCTGTTGGATTTTCTGATCCAGCGTGGTGCGGATGATCACGTCTTCGGTGGTGTCCCGGGTCAGAAAATCGGGGCCCGAGGACATGATCCAATCGGCGAAATAGCTACCGGCCCGGGCTTTGGCTGCGGGGGACAGGGTGGCCGGGCTGGCCCATGCAGCCTGCGCCTGCGCCTCGGTCAGATAGCCCTGATCGCGCATCAGCTTGATCACCGTGGCGGCGCGTGCCTGGCTGCGCTCCAGATTGTTGGTCGGAGCATAGCGGGTGGGCGCGGTGAGTGCCCCGGCAAGGATTGCCGCCTCGGCCGGGCGCAGTTCGCTGGCATGTTTGCCAAAATAGCGCTCGCTTGCCGCCTCGAACCCATAGGCGCCGGCCCCCAGAAAGGCGCGGTTGAGATAGATGGTCAGGATCTCGTCCTTGGTGAACTTTGCTTCAAGGGCCATGGCAAAGGCGGCCTCTTTGGCTTTGCGCCAAAGGGACGAACGCCGGCAATCTTTTTCATAGGCGCGTTCGTTTTCCCAACGCGCGGCATCAAAAGGCACGCCGAGGCAGAGCAGTTTAGCCACCTGTTGAGTCAGGGTCGAGCCGCCATTGCCAGACAGCGGGTTACGGCCTTCGGCAATGTTGATCTTGATTGCCGACGCAATGCCGCGCGGCGAGACGCCGAAATGTTTGTAGAACCGTTTGTCCTCGGTGGCGATCACTGCGTTGCGCAGATGCGGCGAGATATTGTCCGGGGTAATGATGCCGCCGAATTGTTCCCCCCGCCAGGCGTAGACATCGCCGTTGCGGTCAAGCATGGTGACCGAACCGCGGGCGCGCCCATCGACCATTTCCGACAGGGGCGGCATGGTCGAGGTGAAGTAGAACACCGCCAATGCCACGACTGCGGCCATGGCAATGGCGCCGCGAAGGGCGAAACGCCAGGTCAGGCGAAACACCCAGCGGAGCACCGCCAGCGGCCAGCCGATGATGCGTGGCAAACGGCGTTTGGCCGGGGCTTTGCGGGCCGGTTTTCGGGCCTTGCGCGGGGCGGGTTTGGCCGGTTTCGAAGCTCTGGCCGGTTTTGCGGCCTTGCGCGGTTTCGGCCTGGAGGCCGTATACCGCTTGTCCGCCACCAGGGGCGGGCGTTTTCTACCTGATCCACTCATGCTCGTTTTCCGCCGAATTCGCGCGCATTTACGCTGCTGCCTGCTTGTGCTTTTCGCCCTTTGTAACCTCAACCGGGGTGAATGTGGAGCCTCAAAGGCGTTCGGAAAGCGTTTTTGTGCTGCTTAAAAATTACGCAAGTGGTGGCGAAAGCGCGGCAAACTTGGCGAATTTACGTTTCAGGTGCCAAAAAAACCGCCGTTTCATTGTTGGTTTGGCCCGGCTGGGTTTGTTTCGGCCCATCAGGTGGGACCGGGGTTCCACTCTATTGCGAGGACAAAAAGGGGGAATGAACGTGAAGATGATTGTTGCAACGATCAAGCCATTCAAGCTTGAGGACGTGCGCGAGGCCCTGACCGGTATCGGCGTGCGCGGCATGATGGTTTCCGAGATCAAGGGGTTTGGCACCCAGGCGGGGCATACCGAAATCTACCGTGGTGCGGAGTATTCGGTGAACTTCCTGCCCAAGGTAAAGCTGGAAATCGTCGTCGGCGCCGACATGGCCGAGCAGGTGGTCGAGACCATCGCCAAGACCGCCAACACCGGCAAGATCGGCGACGGCAAGATATTCACGCTGGATGTGGAAAGCGCCCTGCGCGTGCGCACCGGTGAAACTAACGAAGACGCGATCTGAGCGGATAAGGGGACAGAAAATGCGACTGACGAAATTTACTTTAGCTGTCGCCGGCGCGGCATTGCTGCCGACGCTGGGCTTTGCACAAGAGGCGGATATAACGCCGCCGAACGAGGAAATCGGTTATATCCTCACCACGTTCATGTTCCTGGTGACCGGGTTTCTGGTCATGTGGATGGGGGCGGGATTCTCGATGCTCGAGGCCGGGCTGGTGCGGTCCAAGAACGTGACCATGCAGCTGACCAAGAACATGGCTTTGTTTGCCATCGCCGCAGTGCTCTATTATCTGGTAGGGTATAACCTGATGTATCCGGGTGATGCCTGGACCGTCGGCGGGGTCATCGGGGCTTTCAGCCCGGCCGTGCTTGAGGCCGTGGGGCTGGCCGATACCGCGACCGATCTGACCTATGCCTCGGTCGGTTCGGATTTCTTCTTTCAGCTGATGTTCTGCGCGACCACCGCCTCGATCGTCTCGGGCACCCTGGCCGAGCGCATCAAGCTGTGGCCGTTCCTGATGTTCATCGTGGTGCTGGTGGCGCTGATCTATCCGGTGCAGGCCAGCTGGAAATGGGGCGGCGGCTTCCTTGACACCATGGGCTTTCAGGACTTTGCCGGCTCGACCGTGGTGCATTCGGTCGGCGGCTGGGCGGCGCTGGCGGGCGCGCTGGTGCTGGGGCCGCGCCTGGGCAAGTACAAAGATGGCCGGGTGCAGCCGATCGTCGGCTCGAACCTGACGCTGGCCACCCTGGGGACGTTCATCCTGTGGCTGGGCTGGTTCGGCTTTAACGGCGGCTCGCAGCTTTACATGGATACCGCAGGCAATGTGGCGGATATTAGCCGGATCATGGCCAACACCAATACGGCGGCAGCCGGAGGCGCGTTGGCGGCGATGATCCTGACCCAGGTGATGTTCAAGAAAGTGGACCTGACCATGGTGTTGAATGGGGCATTGGCCGGGCTGGTGTCGATCACCGCCGAGCCGCTGATGCCGGGTCTGGGCCAGGCAACGCTGATCGGTGCAGCCGGTGGCGTGATCGTGGTGTTTGCGGTGCCGTTCCTGGACAAGCTGAAGATCGACGACGCGGTGGGCGCTATTCCGGTGCACCTGATGGCCGGGATCTTTGGCACATTGATTGTTCCACTGACCAACGCCGATGCGTCCTTTATCGTACAGCTTAAATCGGTGCTGATCGTCGGGGCCTTTGTGTTCGCCATCTCGCTGGTGGTCTGGATGCTCCTGAAGGTGACCGTTGGCATTCGGGTCTCGGAAGAGGACGAGATCAACGGGCTTGATATTGCCGAACTGGGGATGGAAGCCTATCCCGAGTTCACCAACTAAAGCGTTTCGCGTTTATGTTGAGGCACAACATGAACTCGAAACGTTCATGACATTGAGAGGGTGCGAGCGTTTCGACATATTGTCGTGTCTCAACTACATGTCGAAACGCTTTAATAAAAGGGCCACAAGGCCGACAGGGAGGAGGCCCGGGCATTTGTCCGGGCCTTTTTCGTGGCAGGTTTTCCCAGACCTTGCCGGGGGAGGGGAGCGATTTTTCTGCGAAAAATCGAGGCTTTGGCGGCGGTATTTGCGCCTAAATCAGTTAAGGTATCTTTGCTGATTTTGGAAAATCTGCACTTCGACATCATCGCCGATAGGTGCGACCTGCTCCAGGGCCTGTCCTCATTTATCTTGCGCTCCCGGCGCCTGCCAAAATGCGCCGCGTCCCTTCGGGATTTCGCCATTTTCCGCCATCGCGG
>CAYSBG010000071.1:0-8482 GCA_964429125.1 uncultured Aliiroseovarius sp. | reverse complement strand
GTTCGGCAATCTTCAACCCCGGCGTATCGGCGGGCACAACAAAGGCCGACAGACCGCGCGCCCCCGGCGCCTCGCCTGTGCGAGCAAACACCGTATAGACGTCCGCAATTCCGCCATTGGAAATCCAGGTTTTCTCGCCGTTCAGCACGTAGAAATCCCCGTCCCGAGTCGCTGTCATGGTGCTGTTGGCCACATCTGATCCCGCTTGCGGCTCGGTCAGGGCGAAGGCGGCAAGCGCCTTGCCCGCGCGGGTTAATGGAAGCCATTGGGCGCGTTGCGACGCGCTGCCAAACAACGATATGGCCCCGGTTCCAAGCCCCTGCATGGCAAACGCAAAATCCGCCAGCCCGTCATGGCGCGCCAGGGTTTCGCGGGCCAGGCACAGGCGGCGCACGTCGAAAACCCCGTCCTCGGACCCGGTGACGCGTAGCCAGCCCGCCTCGCCCAATGCACCGACCAGCGCCCGACAGGTCGCATCGGTGTCGGCATGGTCTATCCTGGTCAGGTTCGCATTGGCCCAATCCTCTAATTCTCTTGCGAATACAGCATGTTGCGGCGTGAAAAATGGCCATTCCATGAAAGTTGTGTCAGCCATCACTTGCCCTCGAACTCTGGTTTTTGTCGATTGACAAAAGCATGGTAGGCCCGCTCGAAATCACCCGTTTGCATGCATATCGCCTGAGCTTGGGCTTCGGCCTCGATCGCCTGTTCCAATCCCATGTTCCACTCCTGGTTTAGCTGAACCTTGGTCATGGAATGGGCGAAAACCGGGCCCGACGCGAGCCGCGCTGCAAGTTTGCGCGCCGCATCCTCCAACATCGTGTTTTCATGTAAAGCGTTCCAAAACCCCCAGGCCAGCCCCTCCTTTGCATCAAAACTTCGCCCGGTATACAGCAGCTCGGCAGCCCGTCCCTGGCCGATAATGCGCGGTAACATGGCGCATGCCCCCATGTCACAGCCGGCAAGGCCAACGCGGGTGAAAAGGAAGGCACATTTAGCATCGGGCGCGGCCAGGCGAAGGTCGCAGGCCATGGCGATAATCGCCCCGGCGCCGACGCAAATCCCCTCGACTGCGGCGATGATCGGCTTGCCGCAATGCAGCATTGCCTTGACCAAATCACCGGTCATCCGGGTAAAATCCAGCAGCTCCTTCATGTCCATGTTTACCAACGGGCCGATAATGTCATGCACGTCGCCACCGGAGCTGAAATTGCCTCCGTTGGCGGCAAAGATGACAACATCAACGTCTTGGGCATAGGCGAGGGCGCGAAATGTGTCGCGCAACTCGGCGTAGCTTGCAAAGGTGAGCGGGTTCTTGCGCTCGGGCCGGTCCAGGCGGATCGTGGCGATACGTGCGTCGACTTCCAGCGAAAAATGCTCCGGTGACAGCTTAGATATCTTGGTCATTCACGTCTCCTTCAGCGCGTTTCAGCAGGGCGCGTATAACGTCGAGCTCATTGGCTCCAAGCCCGGCAAACAGCTTGTTCACCTCGGCCTCATGGGCAGCCGCGAGGGTTTCAAATTCCTGTCGCCCGGCGTCGGTCAGGCGCACTTCCGCTACCCGCCGGTCATTGCGGACCGAACGGCGTTCGGCCAGCCCGTCTTTTTCCAGCCGGTCGACGACATTGGTTGCATTCCCGTTGGAAACCAGCAAAGCCCGGCTGAGGTCGCTCATTTTCACCGGCTGCCCGGCCCGATGCAGGGCAGCCATCACGTCAAAACGCGGCAGGGTGGTGTTGTAATTGTCGCGCAGAAATCCGCGCAGATGCTTTTCAGATTGCCGGGTCAGCCGCAAAAGGCGGATCCACGCCCGAAGCCGCCGCCGGGAAAGACTTGCATCCGAGGTCATGTTTCTCCTCCGTCGATTGCGATGGCCTGGCCGTTTATGGCGCCGCTGTTTTCGCCGCACAGCCAAAGCGCGGCATCGCTCACTTCCGCCGGCTCTATCAGACGTTTTTGCGGATTGTGAGCCGTCAGGGCAGCTACGGCTTCTTCCGGCGTTTTTCCGGTCTTTTCAACAATATTGGCGATCGACCGTTCGGTCATTTCGGTATCAAGAAAGCCCGGACACAGCGCGTTGACGGTGATTTCCCGGCCGGAAACCTCCAACGCCAACGAACGGGTCAGGCCGATGACGCCGTGTTTGGCGGCGGCGTAGGCGGCAACATATGCGTAGCCTTTCAGCCCCGCGCTGGAAGCCACCGGAATAAGCCTTCCCCAGCCCTGCATCTGCATCAACCCGGCGCGCAAGGTCAAAAACACCCCGGTCAGGTTTACCGCAAGCATGGCGTTCCAATCGGCCAACGACGTTTTGGTCAGGGGCGCGGAACTGGCAGCACCCGCATTGGCGATAACAATATCAACCGGCCCGACCGCGGCAAAAAGCGCGGCGATTTCGCGTTCGTCTGTGACGTCTGCAACCCTCGCGGTGATCTTCGGGCTTGTATCCGCAACCTGCGCCAACGCCTGCAAACGCCTGCCGGAAATGACGACATCCGCACCCTGGGCGGCAAAGCGCGCGGCCATATCGGCGCCCAATCCGCTACCGCCGCCGGTGATCAGCACCCGTTTTCCGATCAGGCTCATACGCGGATCGCCTCTTGTTGTTTTTCCTGCAAACGCACCATCTGATCCCGACCGGCAAGGTAAGGAGCGGGCCATTTCACCCGCGCGTCCCCCAAGGCCACGCCCGCATGCAGGCTCCAATACGGGTCTGCCAGATGAGGCCGGCCAAGACAAACCAGATCAGCACGCCCCGCCATGAGAATGGAATTCGCATGGTCCGTTTCATAAATATTGCCCACCGCCATGGTCGGCATTGATAGGGTGTTACGGATCAAGTTGGCAAACGGGGTTTGAAACATGCGCCCGTAAACCGGGGCCGCGTCAGGGGTGGTTTGCCCGGCAGAAACATCAATAATACTGGCGCCAGCATCGCGGAACATTCGGGCGATTTCAACAGCTTCTGGCGGCTCCACCCCATCCGTGCCAACCCAATCATGGGCCGAAATCCGCACCGAAATCGGTTTGGCTGCAGGCCAGGTCGCGCGCATTGCCCGAAAGATTTCCAGCGGGAATCGCATGCGATTTTCAAGGCTGCCACCATATGCGTCGCTGCGTTGGTTGGACAAAGGCGAGATGAAAGAGGAGATCAAGTAGCCATGCGCAGCATGCAGTTCGATCATGTCAAAGCCGGCCCGCTGCGCCCCTTCAACGGCGGCGACAAATTGATCGCGGACCTTTTCCATATCTGCGCGCTCCATCGCTCTGGGCACTTGATTGGCGGGCGCCCAGGGGACCGGCGACGCAGACAAAAGCGGCCAGTTCCCCTCGGCAAGTGGCGCGTCCATTTCCTCCCAACCAAGCTGGGTCGATCCTTTTCGTCCGGAATGGCCAAGCTGCATGCAGATTTTCGCCTCCGTTTCGGTATGGACGAAATCAACCAGCCGCGCCCAGGCTTGTTCCTGTTCAGGCGTGTAAATACCGGGGCACCCCGGCGTAATGCGGGCCTCGGGCGAGACCCCGGTCATTTCGGTATAGACCAGCCCGGCGCCGCCCTTGGCGCGCTCTGCGTAATGGACGAAATGCCAGTCGGTGGGGCAGCCATCTACCGCTTTGTACTGCGCCATCGGCGACACGACAATGCGGTTGACAAGGGTCATGTCGCCCAACGTGTAGGGTGTGAACATCGGCGTGCGTAGCGGCGAATTTGCAGCCATTCCGGCCTTGGTCTGGAACCATCTTTCCGCTGTTTCCAACCATTTCCGGTCCCGCAGCCGAAGGTTTTCATGGCTGATCCGCTGCGATCTGGTCAGCAGGTTATAGGTAAACTGGATCGGGTCCTGATCCAGGTATATCTCTACATTCTCGAACCATTCCAATGAATTACGTGCCGCCGACTGTAGGCGCAACACCTCAACGCGCCGCTCTTCCTGATAGCGCTCGAACGCTTGCTCAAGGGTTGGCTCCCTGTGGACGTAATTGGCCAGGGCAATGGCGCTGTCAAACGCCAGGCGAGACCCCGAACCGATGGAAAAATGCCCGGTTGCCGCCGCGTCGCCCATCAGAACGACGTTCTCATGATACCATTTTTCGCAGATCACCCTGGGGAAATTCATCCAGACCGCCGAGCCGCGCAAATGGTCGGCATTGGAGCGTAAATCGTGTCCGCCAAGATAGCCTTCGAACACTTTTTGACAGGCAGCGACAGTCTCCTCCTTGGTCATGTCGGCAAACCCGAACGCGTCCCAGGTCGGCTGGAGGCATTCAACAATGAAGGTCGCGGTATTGTCGTCAAACTGATAAACATGCGCCCACATCCAGCCGTGCTGGGTCTTTTCAAAAATGAAAGTGAAGGCATCATCAAATTTTTGGCTGGTGCCGAGCCAGATGAATTTGCACAGCCGCATGTCAATATCCGGGCGGAAAACTTCGCTGTATTCGGCGCGAACCAACGAGTTTATCCCGTCCGCGCCAACAACAATGTCATATTCACCACGGTATTCCTCGGCGGTCTTGAACACGGTCTCAAAGCGCATTTCGACCCCTAACTCACGGGCGCGTTCCTGCAGCAGAATGAGCATTTTCTTGCGCCCGATTCCGGCAAAACCGTGCCCGCCGGACACCATGCGGGTTCCGCTGTACTCGACTGCGATATCGTCCCAATAAGCAAAGGAATCGCGGATTGCCTGGGTGCTTTGCGGGTCATTTTCCTGCATTTGTTCTAGCGCATCATCCGATAGAACCACCCCCCAGCCGAATGTATCGTTCGCCTTGTTTCGTTCCAGAACAACAACTTGATGAGACGGATCACGCAATTTCATCGAAATGGCGAAATAAAGGCCCGCCGGACCGCCCCCCAAACAAATGACTTTCATTTTACCCCTCCGGCTGCACTATTTCTGACCATGGCTTGAAAGAAGGCTACTCCTTTGGAAAAATTATCTCAAGCTTAAAAGGTTTAAGTTTGAAGGAAATGTGGGCCGCGATTCTCTGCCGCTATTTTGCACCATGGCCCGGCGTTTATCGGTTCAAATCTGCCAGTTTCAGCCCATCCGCAAGCAAGTGCGCAAAAAGCGGTGCCGGATCCCAGAAAGCGCCTTCGGTTTGCGCCCAGGAGTCCAGGCGTGCCTTCAGCGCCAGGATTCCGGTTTGATCGGCGGCAAACATCGGCCCGCCACGCCAACGCGGAAATCCGTACCCCAGCATCAATACCACATCGATATCAGCCGGGCGCAGCGCGATACCCTCGCCAAGCAACCGGGCGCCTTCATTGGTCATCGCCGCAATGCAACGGTCCTGAATTTCCCCTTCGTCAAAGCCCCGCGGGCTGATGCCTTTTTCCGCGCGCTCGGCGTCAATCAGAGCCAACACTTCGGGGTCTGGCTTGCCCATGCGGGAGCCATCTTCATAGCGGTAGTACCCGGCACCGGTCTTCTGCCCCAGGCGCCCGGCCTCGCAAAGCAAGTCGCCAATACGCACATACCGCTCGTTTGGATCACGGGTTGGCGCAAGGCGTTTTCGCCGCGCCCACGAGATGCCCAATCCAGCCATATCCGCCACCTGGTAGGGACCAATCGGAAAGCCATATGCGCGCATAGCGGAGTCAATTTCATACGGTGAGGCGCCATCTTCCAGCATGAAATCAGCCGCTTGCCTGTAAGCGGTCAGAATACGATTGCCGATGAACCCGTCACATACGCCGGCGCGCACCGGCACCTTTTGCACTGCACGTGCCAGCTTGAACGCGGTCACCGTCACCGCGTCATCGGTCCGCGCGCCGACCACGACTTCGACCAATTTCATGATATGGGCCGGGGAGAAAAAGTGCAGCCCGACCACGTCTTCGGGGCGCGAAATCGTCGCGGCCAGCGCGTCGATATCGAGATATGACGTATTGGTGGCCAGAATCGCGCCCGGGCGCAGGACCTTGTCCAGTTGGGCAAACACCGCCTGTTTGGCTGCCTCGTCCTCGAACACCGCCTCAATCGCCAGGTCGACCTCGCTCAAGGCTTGGATTTGCGTCACCGGATGCAGGCGAGTCAGGCGTTCCTTGACCTGCGCGCCGGTGGAAAACCCTTTCGCGACCGCGCGCGCATACAGCCCTTCGATGCGTTTGACGCCGGCGGCAAGAGCGTCCTCGCTCCGCTCAACCAGCGTGACGGTAAACCCGGCGTTTAGGCAGACCAGCGCAATCCCCGCCCCCATCAGGCCGGCTCCGACCACCCCGATATGGCGCAATTCCCGGGCCGAGGCATGTTCCAGTTCGGGCACTTTGGCAACCAGCCGTTCGGCAAAAAAGGCATGCCGCAGGGCAGCAGCTTCGTCGCTGGCAAGGCAGTGCACAAACGCGGCCCGCTCCATCGCGATACCCGCCTCAAAAGGGGTCAACAACGCAGCTTCAATACATTCAACGATCTTGGGTGGCGCGGGCAAACGAGTCGCGCTCATGCCTGCGCGCCGTTCCGCAATAGCCTTGAGGTAGTCATCCGGATCGCCAAACCCCTGACGCTGGTCTCGCGTGCGCCGAGGTCCCGCGCCACGCGCCGCCAATTCCCGGGCCCAGTCCAGGGCATCCGCGCGCAGGTTTTCATCCGAAATGCGATCAATCAGCCCGATTTTCAGCGCTTTATCAGCGCTTATCGGCTTGCCGGTCAGCATGGCGTCGAGCGCCGGGCGGGCGCCGGTCAGGCGGGGCATACGCTGGGTACCGCCGGCGCCAGGCAAAATACCCAATAACACTTCCGGCAAGCCCAGCCGCGCGGATTTATCGGCAATCCGGTAGTGCCCGGCAAGGGCAATTTCCAGCCCGCCCCCCAGCGCATTGCCATGAATTGCCACCACCACAGGCTTGCGCGCGGCCTCGATCCGGTCGCAAAGCTCGGGGAGCAGCGGCGGCTTTGGCGTCCTGCCGAATTCGCGTACGTCCGCCCCTACCGGAAAGGTCCGGCCCGCCGCGCAAATGACAATCGCCTGCACCGCGTCATCGCGCTCGGCCCGGCCAATCCGTCGCGCCAATTTCTTGCGTACTTCTGCACCCAATGCGTTCACCGGCGGATTGTTGATGGTCAAAACCGCCACGCCGTCCGTAACCTGATATGTCACAACCTTACTCATCAACCTTCTCCGATTACATCCAGTGCCAACGCCAATAGCGTGGGTATTGCAGTTTCATATTCTCGCGCCTTGGCCGGGTTCGAGGCGTTTCCGCCACGCGCCCGCGCCACCACCCCTTCCAGGATCGCCGCCAGCCGGAAAAAGGCGAATGCCAGATAAAATGGCCAGTTTTCCGGCGGAGCAATGCCCCGACGCGCGGCATAGGCGTCAATATAGGCGGCTTCTTGGGGCAGGCCCAAAACCCTGCGGTCCAACCCACCCAGTCCACGCATCCCCCCGCCATGCGGCAAACGCCATTGCATGCATTGATAGGCAAGGTCGGCAAACGGGTGCCCCAAGGTGGACAATTCCCAGTCGAGCAGGCCGATAACGCTTTCCGATTCAGCAGAAAACATCATGTTATCAAGGCGGTAGTCTCCATGCACCAATGCCACCTGCCCGTCATCCTCCGGCATGTTTTCCTCAAGCCAGGCGATAAGACGTTCCATGTCAGGGCGTGGCGACGGCGCAGAAGCCCGGTACTGCCCGGCCCAGCGTATGGTCTGGCGTGCGAAATAATTGCCTGGTTTGCCATAGTCAGCCAGGCCAATCCGCGCCGGGTCCAGGCTGTGCAGGTCCGCCAGAACCTGGCTCATCGCATCATAGATGCGACCACGTTCGTCAGGCGCAAGCTCGGGCAACGCCGGGTCCCAGAACACGCGCCCGTCCAGATGCTCCATGACGAAAAATGCCCGGCCAATGGGCGAATCGCCGTCCTCGGCCAAAGCCAACACCCGCGGCACCGGAACTTTGGTGGCACCAAGCGCCTCCATGACCCGATATTCACGCTCGACCATATGCGCCGAAGGCAAAAGCTTGCCCGCCGGCTTGGCCCGCAGCACATATTTCCCGGACCCGGCCTCAAGCAAAAACGTCGGGTTGGACTGGCCCGAGGAATACTTCTCCACCGCGGACAGATTGGCAAACCCGGCGACATTGGCCGCAAGCCAGGTGCCAAGCGCGTCAATAGATATGCCAAGGGCGCTGATCATGGGCTGACACTAACGCGCCGTAACGTAAAGGCAACGCCTGATTGACAAGTGACGCTGCGCGCGTTTGGTTTGGCGACAATCGGAGGGTTTGGCATGGTCGAGATGAATTTGGGAATGAGCGCACGTCTGGAAGAGCTGCACGGGCGCGTCAAATCGATGATCGAAAACGAGATTATCCCCATGGACGAAGCGTTCCTGGCCGAGGTTTCAATCGGCGAGCGCTGGAAATTCACCCCGCGACAGACGGAAATCCTCGAAGGATTAAAAGCGCAGGCGCGTGCCGCCGGATTGTGGAACCTTTGGCTGACCGACAGCGACAAGGGGCTGGGGCTTAC
>CAYSBG010000070.1:0-8584 GCA_964429125.1 uncultured Aliiroseovarius sp. | reverse complement strand
GCCGCCTATGGCGGGCTGGTGAACCGGATGCCGGCCTATGCGCTGATTTTCATGCTGTTTACCATGGCCAATGTCGGCCTGCCGGGCACATCCGGTTTCGTCGGCGAGTTCCTGACCCTTGTCGGCATGTTCCAGGCCAATACCTGGATCGCCATGGTGGCGACCTCAGGGGTGATCCTTTCGGCATCTTATGCCCTGTGGCTTTATCGCAAGGTGGTGTTCGGTGAACTGCTCAAGGAAAGCCTCAAAGGCATCACCGACATGAGCGGACGGGAAAAAGCGATCTTTGCCCCGCTGGTGGTCCTGACCATCCTGTTTGGCGTCTATCCGGCGCTGATCCTCGACCTTATCGGCCCATCGGTGGCCGCACTTCTCGACTCTTTCCATGCGAGCCTGCCCGATTTGGGCAGTGCCGCGATAGCCACGCATTAAGGGGGCGGACATGATTTCTGCCGATATCCAAACCATCCTGCCGGAACTGATGCTGGCAGTCTACGCGATGGTCGCGCTGCTTGCGGCGGTCTACACCGGCAAGGACAAGCTGGCCGGGCTGATTACCTGGGCGACGGCAATTGTCATGGTGGCGCTTGCCTTCATGATCGCCACCAACGGGCCGGGGGGGCAAAGCGCCTTTGGCGGCTCGTTCACCGTGGATGCGTTCAGCCGGTTTGCCAAGGTGGCGATCCTGCTTGCCGCCGCCGCCGTGCTGCTGGTCGGCCAGGCGACAATGGAAAAACGCGGATTGCTCCGGTTCGAATTCCCCATCCTCACTTCGCTGTCGGTTGTGGGAATGATGGTCATGGTCTCGGCTGGCGACCTGATGGTGCTCTATATGGGGTTGGAGCTGCAGTCGCTGGCGCTCTATGTCATCGCCGGGATGAACCGCAATTCCGCACGTTCCTCGGAGGCGGGGCTCAAATATTTCGTGCTTGGCTCGCTCAGCTCGGGCTTGCTGCTCTATGGGGCGTCGCTGGTCTATGGCTATTCCGGAACGACGCTGTTTAGCGGCATCCTGACTGCGGCCAATGACGGCCATGTGGGGCTGGGTCTGCTGGTCGGGCTGGCCTTTGTCATTGCCGGCCTGACCTTCAAGGTCAGCGCGGTGCCATTCCATATGTGGACGCCGGACGTCTACGAAGGCGCGCCGACCCCGGTCACCGCCTTCTTTGCCACCGCGCCGAAACTGGCGGCCATGGGCCTGCTGGCGCGGGTGTTGTTTGACGCGTTCGGCCAGGCAGTCAGCGATTGGTCACAGATCATCGCGCTGCTGGCGCTGCTCAGCATGTTCCTTGGGGCCATCGCGGCGATTGGCCAGACCAACATCAAACGGCTGATGGCCTATAGTTCGATTGGCCATATGGGGTTCGCCCTGATGGGGTTGGCTGCGGGTAACGCCATGGGCGTGCAAGCGATGCTGATCTACATGGTGATCTACCTGACAATGAACGTGGGCACATTTGCCTTCATCATGTCGATGGAGCGCGACGGCACCCCGGTGACCGACATTTCCAGCCTGAACCTGTACAGCCGCTCGGAGCCGCTCAAGGCCTATGCCATGCTGATCTTGCTGTTCAGCCTTGCCGGTGTGCCGCCGATGGTCGGGTTTTTCGGCAAGCTGTACGTGCTTAACGCGGCGATGCAATCGGGGCTGGGCTGGCTGGCAATTGCCGCGGTTATTGCCAGCGTGATCAGCGCGTTTTACTACCTGCGCGTTGTCTACCTGATGTTCTTTGGCGAATCCGGCGAGGGGGTGGAAACGCCGATGAGCCCGGTGGCCTGGCTGGCCTTGGTTGGGGCCGCGGCGGCGATGATCCTTGGGATGATCAACCTGTTTGGTATCGAGGGCGCGGCGGCTTCGGCGGCGGCGGCGCTGGTCAATTAAGCCCCGGGCCGAAGGATGAGCCGCTGGCCATCCGGCTATGGGCTGATCACGCTTGCACAGGTGGATTCCACCCTTGCCGAAGCCCGCAGGCGCTTGCCCGAGATATCCGGGCCGACCTGGATTCTTGCGCAAGAACAAACAGCAGGGCGCGGCCGACGTGGCCGGGCCTGGGTGCAACCGGCGGGCAACTTCTCGGCAACCCTGGTTTTGCCTTCGCCCGGGGCGCCGGATCAGGCCGCGCTGCGCTCGTTCGTTACCGCGCTGGCGCTGTCGGATGTGCTGCTGGCCCTTGGGCTTGACCCGGCCCTGAAATGGCCCAATGACGTGCTGTTGGAGCGGCGCAAACTGGCCGGGATCCTGCTTGAAGGATTGCCCGGCGGGGCATTGGCCATTGGCATTGGCGTCAACCTGGTCGCCGCCCCGGGCATCGATCAGGTCGAACCCGGGGCAGTGGAACCGATTGCGTTAAAGCCCAGCGGGGTAGAGATCACGGCGGAGGATTTCCTGGGGAGGCTGGCCGATGCATTTGCCAGGCGCGAGGGGCAGTTTGCCACCTATGGCTTTGGGCCGATCCGCGACGCGTGGCTGGCCCGCGCGGTGCGCCTGGGCGAAGAAATAACAGTACGCTTGCCGCAAGAAACCCTTGTCGGCACCTTCAAGGATGTGGACGCGCAGGGCCAACTTGTCTTATCAACGCCGCAGGGCGTGCGCCGGATTACGGCGGGCGACGTATTCTTCTGAAAGGGGCCGGTATGCTTCTGGCGATTGATTGCGGCAATACCAATACGGTGTTTTCCATTTGGGATGGTGATAAATTCCTCTGTACCCTGCGCACCTCGACTCATCATGCGCGCACGGCGGATGCGTATTTCACCTGGTTTTCCACGCTGATCAAACACTACGAAATTGCCACGGATATCGACGCGGTGGTGATTTCCTCGACGGTGCCACGGGTGGTGTGGAACCTGCGGGTGTTTTCCGACCGCTTCTTTGGTGTGCGCCCTTTGGTGGTGGGCAAGCCGGAATGCCTGCTTGAACATACGCCCCGGGTTGATCCCGGCACGGCTGTCGGTCCCGACCGTTTGGCCAATGCCGCCGGCGCCTTTGAACGGCATGGCGGGGATTGCATGGTGGTTGATTTCGGCACCGCAACCAATATCGACGTGGTGGCCCATGACGGGGCTTATATCGGTGGGGTGATCGCGCCGGGGGTCAACCTTTCGCTGGAGGCCCTGCACCAGGGCGCGGCGGCGCTTCCGCATGTGGACATTTCCCAGCCAGAGCGGGTGATCGGCACCAATACGGTGGCCTGTATTCAATCGGGGATTTTCTGGGGCTATGTCGGGTTGATCCAAGGGCTGATTTCGCGGGTCAAAGAAGAACACGGCCGGCCGATGAAGGTGATCGGCACCGGTGGGCTGGCCCCCTTGTTTGCCCAGGGTGAGCCGCTGTTTGACACCATTGAGGACGACCTTACAATGCACGGGCTGGTGGTCATCCACGCCTATAACAAAGAGCAGGGTACAATATGAGCAAGCAACAACGGCTGATTTTCCTGCCCCTTGGCGGGGCTGGGGAAATTGGTATGAACGCCTATGTCTATGGCTGGGGCGCGCCGGGTAAGGAGCGGCTGATCCTTGTCGATCTGGGCGTGACTTTTCCGGATATGGACACAACTCCGGGCGTCAACCTGATCATGCCCGATATCACCTGGCTTGCACAAAATGCCGACCGGCTTGAGGCGATCTTTATCACGCACGCGCATGAGGACCATGTGGGGGCCATTGGCCGGCTGTATCCGCAGATCAAAGCGCCGGTCTATGCGCGTCCCTTTACCGCCTACCACGCCAAGCGCAAGATGGAAGAGGCCGGGCAAAACCCCGACGCTATCAAAGTGGTGCTCCCCTATCCCGAGACCATTGAGGCCGGGCCGTTTCAGGTGTCGTTTTTGCCGCTTTCCCACTCGATCCCCGAAAGCTCCGGACTGGTGATTGACACGCCTGCCGGGCGGCTGGTGCATACGGGTGACTTCAAACTGGACGAAACGCCGGTGCTGGGGGATCCATTTGACGAAAGCCTGTGGCGCGACGTGGCCAAAGACGGCGTGCATACGCTGATCTGTGACTCGACCAACGTGTTTTCCGACCGCCCCGGGCGCACCGAAGCCAGCGTCGGCCCGGAGCTGGTCAAGCTGATCAGGGGCGCCGATCACATGGTGGTGGCAACCACGTTCGCCTCTAATGTGGCCCGGGTGCAGCAATTGGCAGCGGCCGGGGTGGCGGCCGGGCGCCAGGTCTGCCTGCTTGGCCGCTCGATGCAGCGCATGGTGTTGGCGGCGGGGGAAACCGGCCTGCTGGCGGATTTTCCCGAGACCATTCCGGTGGAGGACGCCCGCGACGTGGCGCGTGGTGATCTGATGCTGTTGGTCACCGGCTCGCAAGGCGAACGCTGCGCGGCCTCGGCGCAACTGGCGCGGGGCAAGTATCTGGGCCTGCAAATGACCGAGGGCGACCTGTTTCTGTTTAGCTCTAAAACCATTCCCGGCAACGAGCGCGGCGTGGCGCGGATCATGAATGCCTATAGCGAAATGGGCGTCGATGTGGTGGCCGAAAGCGATCTGTATCACGTTTCAGGCCATGCCAATCGCCCGGATCTGCTGCGGGTGCATGAGATCCTCAACCCTGACATCGTCATCCCGATGCACGGCGAACACCGGCACTTGCGCGAACATGCAAATCTGGCGCGTGAAAATGGCCGCGCCAGCATGGTCGTGGTTAACGGCGCGGTCTGTGACCTGACTGGCAAGGAGCCGCATGTGGTCGAACATGTCGAGGCCGAACGGACCTATCTGGACGGAAGCGTGTTGATTGGCGCGCTGGACGGGGTGGTGCGCGACCGGATTCGCATGGCTTTGAACGGCCATGTGATGGTCAATGTGATCCTTGAGGGCAACACCGCCCTGGGGGACGCTTGGGTCGAAATCATGGGCCTGCCGGAAGCCGGCGCCTCGCGCGCGGCGCTGGTTGAGGTGCTGGAAGAGGACCTGAGCCAGTATCTGGGCCGGGCCAAGCACAAGACCATGGCCGATGACGACAAGTTGGGCGAGGAGCTGCGCCGCATCGTGCGCAAGACATCACAGGACGAAATTGGCCGAAAACCAGAGGTTACAGTGGTGATCAGCCGGCTTGAATAAGCCCCGTCTTGCCCAAATCCGAGGCGGATGCTATGCGTATTGCAACACCTTTTGGGGACACGCGAGATATGAGTGATATTGCCGAGCTTGAAGGCAGGATAACCGCAGCACTGGACCGGATCGGCCAGGGGCTGGACGGGCTGGCGCCCAAACAGGACGCGGCGGTCGGCGAAGAAGTTCAACAGCTTCGCGTGGCCCTTGAAGAAGAGCGTGTGGTCAACGCACAGCTTGAAGAACGCGTGCGGGCCATTCGCGAAAAGCAGGAAAGCACGGTGACCCGGCTGACCGAAGAGGTCGATCGCCTGCGGGGATTGTTGGAAGAGGGCGAGGCTGGCGGCGAGCGGTTGCGCAAGGTTAACGGCGAGTTGCGCCGCAATAACGCAGCCTTGCGCGATGCGGTGACCCAGGGGCTGGCCGAGCCGCATCTGGTAAACAAGTCGATGATGGCAGAGCTGGAAGCGCTCCGCGCCACCCAGGCGGCTGATCGCACCGAACTTGACGCGGTCCTGGCCGAGCTGGCGCCGCTGGTTGCCCCTGTGCTGGAAGCCGACGATGACAGCGACGCGGATGTGTCCAGCGAGGAGAGCGAAAATGCCTGACGTGCAGATCAACATCGGTGGGCGTTCGTTTGAAGTAGCTTGCCAAGAAGGCGAAGAGCATTTCCTGGAAAGCGCGGCGACGATGCTCGATGCCGAAGCCAGCGTGCTGACCGGACAAATCGCCAACCTTACCGAATCCCGCATGCTGTTGATGAGTGGGCTGATGCTGGCGGATAAAACCGCAGGTATGGAAGATAATTTGCGGATTGCCGAGGCCAAACTGGCCCGGGCGCTGGAAGAAATCGAAGAATTGCGCGCAAGCCCGGAACAGGTCGAAGTGCCGGTCATTCCCGACTCGGTAACCGATACGCTTGCCGAAATCGCCGCCCGGGCCGAGGCAATGGCGGCGACCGTCGAAGACAAGGCGCGCGGCTGAATTTACGGTAACGTGCGTGGTAAGGTGGGCTGAAGTGCCCACCCTACGATGAAATGTGTTAGCCGTTGGCTTCGCGGATCTTGTCAGCGGCTTCCTTGTTGAACGCAATGCCTTCTTTTTCAAACAGCGTGTCCAACTCACCCGAAAGGGTCATTTCGGTGACGATGTCACAGCCGCCGACGAATTCGCCTTTGACGTAAAGCTGTGGAATGGTCGGCCAGTCGGAGTAATCCTTGATCCCCTGGCGCACGCCTTCATCGGCCAGAACATTCACATCGGAAAACTCTACCCCCATGAAATTGAGAACCCCGGCAACGCGGGACGAGAACCCACATTGGGGCATCTCCTTGGTGCCTTTCATATACAAAACCACGTCATTGTTTTTGACGGTTTCGTCGATCTGCTTTTTCGCGTCAGTCATTTTGTGTTTCCTTCATTTTATTCTTTGCAGTGTCCGGCATCAGCATCCGGGCTTGTTCCTCCGGGGCTTTGCTGACCCGGTATTCGCGTTTTCCCGAAAGCCCCTGACGCCCGACGCCGGTTTCGGCGGTGATCGTGTGGTGGCTTTCTTTCTGATCCGGCCGGTTGGGATCATCCCAGCGGCGTTGGTTGATCGCGTGGCTGGACAGCGGGCGGTGGGTGCCGCGCTTGCTCCAGGCCTCAAAGGCAGCTGCGGCGGCCACCACAGCGAAAATGCCAGCAAGGACCCAGGGCCAGATCATGCGCGTGTCATTGAGGCGCGCGGGTGGTCAGGGCCAGGGCGTGCAGGGCACTGTCGGCGCCGTCCATCTTGCCCTTGAGCGCCGCGTAAACCGCGCGTTGTTGCTGCACCCGGTTCATGTCCCGAAAGCTCTCATCCACCACAAGGGCAGAAAAATGCCGGCCGTCATCCCCTTCGACACGGATTTCCGCACTCGGAAAGGCCGTACGCAACAGGCCCTCAATTTCGCTCGCTTCTACACTCATGCGCGTCTCCTTTGATCTCTGACAAATTTAGTCATGCATGGCCCGTGGCGCAAGGGCAACGACGGATGCGCGGCGTGATGTCCCATTTTGACACATTCGGAATGTCAAGACGCGTCAAAAAGAGGGCGATGTCTCCGCAGCAGCTTGGCCAAACCCTGAAAGGCTCAGGTGGTTTTCTCGGCAAAGCTGTCTGCCCAGATTTGCCGCATCTCTGCGAGCGGCGCCGCGCTGGTGCCGAGCCGGATCGCGTCGCCAGTGAACTTGCCAATGGCTTCCAGCCGTACGCCCGCCTGACCGGCAGCAACCATCAACGCTTCGGCCTGGTCCCAATTGCAGGCGATCAGGTAGCGGGCCTGGTCCTCGCCAAACAGGGTGGGAATATCGCTCGGGTCAAGCTGAACGCCGACGTCGCCAGCAACGGCCATTTCAAAAGCCGCAAGGGCCAGGCCACCATCGGCCAGATCGGTACACGCGCGGATATTTTCACGGTTTGCGCGGATGAAATCGCCATTGCCACGCTCCGCTTCCAGATCGACATGTGGTGCATCGCCGTCTTGACGCCCCCACATCTCGGCAAGAAGCGCGCTTTGACCAAGGTGGCCCTTGGTTTCGCCCAGCAACAAAGCGACGTGGCCGTCGCGCGCCGTACCGTTGATCATCTCGGCCAGATCATCCAGCAACCCGACCGCGCCGATGGTTGGTGTCGGCAGAATTCCCGCGCCGTCGGTTTCGTTGTAAAGCGAGACATTGCCGGACACGACGGGCATGTCCAGGGCCAGACAAGCGGCACCGATGCCTTTGATCGCGCCAACAAACTGTCCCATGATCTCGGGCTTTTCCGGATTGCCGAAATTGAGGTTGTCGGTGGTGGCCAGGGGCCGTGCGCCAACGGCGGTCAGGTTGCGAAAGGCCTCGGCCACCGCCTGTTTGCCGCCCTCGAACGGGTTGGCGGCCACATAGCGCGGCGTTACGTCTGAGGTAAAGGCCAGCCCCTTGTTGGTGCCATGCACCCGCACCACGCCTGCGCTGGCGCCGGGCGGGGTTACGGTATCGCCCATGACCTTTTGGTCGTATTGGGTGTAAACCCATGATTTACTGGCATAATTTGGAGATCCAATCAACGCACGCAGGGCGTCGATCGCATCCACTTCCGGCACGTCCTCGATCGGGGCCGGGCGCGCGGTTTCCTGCCAGGGCCGGTCATATTCCGGGGCCGAACCGGCGAGCGTGGCCAGTGGTAGATCGGCGCAGATCGCCCCTTTGTGGTGGATTTCGAAACGGTCCTCCTGGATGGTTTCGCCGACAATGGCAAAGTCGAGGTCCCATTTTTCGAACACCGCGCGGGCGGCGGCCTCCTTTTCAGGGTGCAGCACCATGAGCATGCGTTCCTGGCTTTCGCTCAGCATCATCTCATAGGCGCTCATGTTTTCTTCGCGTTGCGGCACGGCGTCAAGGTTGAGGCGAATGCCAAGCCCGCCCTTGTCCCCCATCTCGACCGCGCTGCAGGTCAGGCCGGCGGCGCCCATATCCTGAATGGAAATCACCGCGCCTGTGGCCATCAATTCCAG
>CAYSBG010000069.1:0-8615 GCA_964429125.1 uncultured Aliiroseovarius sp. | reverse complement strand
CGATATTGCCGAAATCGTCGGCCGCGGCAAAGGACACGATATCGACCTTGCCGGTGTCCGGGTCGACCTCGACCTCGCAGGCATAGGCGCCGGCCGGGAAGGTGAAATTCGCCGGGTCGTAAAACGCGGTCTCTTCCAGTCCCGGCTCAAGGTCTTCGAGCGGGTAGTTATGCGGCACATAGGCGGCAAGCGTCACGTCGCCCCAGGCCACCGATTTGTCGGTCCCCGCGACGCTGAACGCGCCATCCTTAAGCTCGATATCGCCCTCGGATGCTTCCAGCAGATGCGCGGCGATCTTCTTGGCCTTGGCGATGATCTTTTCCGTGGCGCGCACCATGGCGCTACCGCCCACCGCCAGCGAGCGGCTGCCATAGGTGCCCATACCCATCGGCACCTTGGAAGTGTCCCCATGGACGATCTCGACCATGCCCGGATCAATGCCAATCATGTCGGCCACCACCTGCGGAAACGCCGTTTCGTGCCCCTGCCCGTGGCTGTGGCTGCCGGTCATCACCACCAGACCGCCGGTCGCATTGACCCGCACCGTGGCACTTTCATAAAGGCCCGCACGCGCGCCCAATTGTCCCACCAGGTTCGACGGCGCGATGCCGCAGGCCTCGATATAGCAATTGACCCCCAGCCCGCGCAGCTTGCCGCGCGCCTTGCTTTCGGCGGCGCGATTGTCAAACCCGGCCAAGTCGGCGATCTCTTCCAGTTTGTCCATGGTCGCCACATAATCGCCAGTGTCATATTCCAGCGCCACCGGAGTCGCGTAAGGAAATTCAGTGATGAAATTCTGCCGCCGAAGCGCCACCGGATCGACGCCCAGCTCATAGGCGGCCTTGTCGATCACCCGTTCAATGGAGAAACTCATCTCGGGGCGTCCGGCGCCACGATAGGCGTCCACCGGCACGGTGTTGGTGAACACGGCCTTCACGTTCACATATATCAGCGGCGTCTTGTAATTGCCCGCCGCCAATGTGCCATGCAGCCAGGTGGGTACGCTTGGCGCAAAAGTCGACAGATATGCGCCCATATTGGCCATTGTATCGGTGCGCAGCGCAACAAAATTGTTGTCCGCATCGAGCGCCAGTTCGATGGTCGTCACATGGTCACGGCCATGGGCGTCCGAGATGAAGGCCTCGGACCGGGTCGAGGTCCATTTGACCGGCCGGTTGAGCGCCTTGGCGGCGAAAGTGCAGAAAGCCTCCTCCTGGTAATGGAAGATTTTCGAGCCAAAACCGCCGCCCACATCCGGGGCCACGACGCGCAGTTTGTGTTCGGGGATACCCAGCACAAAGGCGCCCATCAACAGGCGAATCACATGCGGGTTCTGGCTGGTGGTGAACAGGGTGCTGTCGTCGGAGGAACGGTCGTAATCGCCGATCGCCACGCGTGGCTCCATTGCGTTGGGAATGAGGCGATTATTGACCAGGTCAAGGCTGGTCACATGGGCCGCAGAGGCAAATGCCGCGTCCACGGCGGCCTTGTTTTCCTCAACAAACCCCCAATCATAACAAAGGTTTGACGCCAAATCATCATGCACCTTGGTGGCCCCATCCGCCAATGCAGCCCGCATATCGATCACCGCCGGAAGCTCGTCTATATCAAGCATGATTGCCTCGGCAGCATCGCGGGCCTGGGCTTCGGTCTCGGCCACCACGGCGGCAATTGGTTCGCCCACATGGCGCACTTTGCCTTCGGCCAGAATCGGGTGTTTGGGCTCTTGCATCGGGGCGCCATGTTTGTCGGTCACCTCCCAGCCGCAAGGCACACCGCCCACTTCGGCGAAATCGGCGGCGGTGAAAATGCGCAACACGCCCGGCATTGTTACCGCTTCGCTGCTATCCACCCCGTTCAGCACCCCATGCGCCACGTTCGAGCGCAGAAATACCACATGCGCCTGACCGTGCAGGTTCATATCATCCGTATACTTGCCGTTTCCGGTCAAAAACCGCTGGTCCTCGCGCCGCTTGTTGGGCGCGCCTATGCCTCCATCTGCTGGCATCTCAAATCCTCCCTGAAATTTTTATGTCGCTCATTCGGCGGCCACGGCCACGTCCTGGCCGCTTGCCGCCATGATGGCGCGCACGATGTTATGATAGCCGGTGCAACGACAGATATTGCCGCTGATATAGGCGCGGATTTCCGCCTCGCTCGGCTTGGGGTTTTCCTTGAGCAATGCCGCCGCAGCCATCACCATTCCGGGGGTGCAAAATCCGCATTGCAGGCCGTGGTGCTCTTTGAAAGCCGCCTGGATCTTGCCAAGGGAGCCGTCCGCGCCCGCCATGCCTTCGATGGTGGTGACTTGGGCACCTTTGGCTTCTACTGCAAACATGTTGCAGCTTTTCACCGGGCGCCCGTTCACATGCACGGTGCAGGCCCCACATTGGCCGGTGTCACAGCCCACGTGCGTGCCGGTCAATTCCAGCGCGTCACGCAAATAGGAACTCAGCAACGCATTATCCGCCACTTCGGCGGTGACAGCCTTGCCGTTCACGGTCATTTTGACCTGTGCCATTCATTTCCTCCCTGATATCGTTTTGCCAAACAGTAAAACATGATCCAGACGTTTTGAGAACCTCCCTTCACGCAAAAGTTGCGATTGGGGCAAAATCTGATCCAAAGGCGCGCCTGCGGCGCACAGGTTTTCTCGGCAACCGCCTTTGGCGTTTGCCTCGGGCTGCCTCCGGCGGGAGTATTTATGGAAAGATGAAAAGGGTTATTTTTCGCGGGGTTGTGGGCGCGACGGCATTTCTTTCAGAAGTCCGCCCACCCCCATCTCGGCGATCTCTTTGCTGGTGACGGGCAGGCCACAGACTATTCGGGCAATCACCCAATCGGCGCCATTCTTCGCCGTCGAGCGAGCGCAACCGGGCAGGCCAATAACCGGTCGGCCGCTCAGTTCACCGATGAAAAGCAGATTGCCGGGGTCCACCGGCATACCGAAATGATGAACGTGTCCTCCGGCGAGACGCAGGCTTTCAGGCGCGACATCCCGGATGTCGGAGGTTGCCGAAGCTGTCAGGATGAACACCACTTCCCCGGTTGCCCGACCGAGCGCCCCGGTCAAAGCGCCCCCATCATGGGCGACGATCTCATGTTGGCGCACCGCAGCGCCAAAACGGCCAAGCCGTGCAGCCAGGGCGCGGCGCCCCTTTTCCGTGAGCTTGCCTGGCACACCGGTTTGGATCAGGCTGGCGTTATGCAACATCGGCTGGTGCAATGTCAGCGCGCCCTTTGCCGCTTTGCAGGCGGCCTGTAGAGCGTCTTTGTCGACCGCATAGGCGATGATTTTTACCGTTGCGACCAGCATTTTGTCACTGGTTTCCGCCCATTCCGGCAATGTTGCCAGGGTGATCATTGGCGCAATCCGGTTCAATGCAAGCACCCGTTGACGGGCAACTTCCAACACCCCGGCGCGCGTGGCGAACAGGTTGACACGCCCCCCTGTCGCCGGCGCCGAATGCACCCCTGGCCCCGCCAACGCCGCCCCTAAAAGCTGCGCTGCGGCGTCTTCGCCCAGCTCCCCTGGCCCGAATCGGGCAACGACAACGTCTTTCAGCCCCGCCGCGCGCAATTGATCGATATCGCGCGGCTCGAGGACTTTGCCTTTGCGCAAGCGCCCGCCCGGCACCGCCTGGGAATGGGCGAGGATTGCGCCTTTTGCTGCCGCCAATGGCACCGGACCGAATTCCATCAGCGGCGCCTCAACGCCTGGGTCATTTCCGCGAGCGTTGCGATCGCGATTTCCGCAGGCGATCTGGCGCCGAGGTCCAAACCAACAGGCGCGTGGATACGGCCGATGTCTGGCGCCGAAAAACCCGCCGCTTCCAGCCGGGCTACGCGTTTGGCATGGGTGCGTCTGGAGCCCAACGCCCCGATATAATAGACCGGGGCACCAAGCGCCGCGATCAACCCCGGATCATCAATTTTCGGGTCATGGGAAAAGGTAACCAAGGCCGAACGCGCGTCCAGATCGCCTGGCTGCAAGACCTCGTCCGGATAATCCTCGTGCATTTCCACCCCCGGAAACCGCGCCGCTGTGGCAAAGGCACCACGCGGGTCGATCAGGGTAACGTCATGGCCGGCCAGCTGCGCCATGGGGATCAGCGCCTGGGCGATATGCACGGCCCCGACCACAAACAGGCGCAAGGGCGGGTTGTGGATGGCGACAAAGCTGCGCGCGTCCGTTTCAAAGCCGCTTTTGTCCGCCCGAAACCGCTCGGCAAACTCTGCGGCCTCGGCCAGCTTGCGGGTCCAGCCAACGGTGTCCACCACATAGGCTATGGGGTGGCGCGCCGCCCGCGCGGCGACCAGCTCGGCCAGCATCGCCTCGGGCAAGCCCTTTCCGACCGGCTCTACCAATACCCGGATACGCCCGCCACAGGAAAGCCCGGCCGCAAATGCCGCCTCGTCCGAGACGCCGAAATCCATGATCCGAGCCTGCCCGTCGGCCAACGCCTGTTCTGCCTTGGTTACCACGGCGCCTTCGACACAGCCGCCCGAGACCGAGCCGGCAATCTCACCACGCCCGCTGATCGCCAGCATGGCCCCAACCGGGCGTGGCGCGCTGCCCCAGGTTTCGACCACATGCGCCAACACCGCACCGCGCCCGTCCCGGTGCCAGTTCAAGGCAATCGCCGGTATGTCCTGCAAATCCTTCATGCGTCCAGCCTGACGCAAACGACGCGGGCAGGCAAGGGGCGCACATACGCCACCCGCCCGCTTTCACAAAAACTCGTTAACATTCTCTCAAGGTACATGCATAGCGCCTGGGATGCGCACGGAAAAGGGCCACGAAGTTCCCCTCGCAGCCCCCCTCCCGTTTATAAGATGGCTTACTCTGCAGCCACCGGCGTGCCGTGTGCGTGGCGCGGCTGTTCAGGCAACGCAAAGGCGACGGCGACGAAAATCAGGCCAAGCACGATGCCCAGAATATCGCCGGGGATACCGGTCATCCCGTCGTAGCTTGCGCCGGGAACAGTCCCGATGGTAACCTTACCACCAGCGATTTTCTCCAGCAATCCCATAGCTTTGACCGAAGGATACGTAACCATGTACGCCGCAGCACCCAGCAGGCCACCGCCAATGAAGAAAAGCGCGTCCTTGCGCCCTCCAGCCGCCGCCGACAACCCGGTGCCGGGGCAGAAACCGGACACGGCCCAGCCGGTACCCAGCAACAAGCCGCCGACAAAAACACCGACATAGGCGGTTTTGACCGACATATGCCCCACGTCCACCAAGCCGACCATCTGCCCGGCGAACATCAGGATCGAGCCAACGCCGATCGCCAACAGGATCGCCTTCATCAGGCCGGTGTTCATCAATGTGAGCATCCGCCCCAGAACCGTCGGGTTGGTCGCGCCGATGCGGTCCAGAACAAAGCCGAACAGGCCACCAATCACAAGTGCGAGAAGAATAGTCATAGTTCTGCGTCCTTTTTGTACATCATCAGGGCAACCGGGATCGCTGCGGCAAACGCGCCGAGGGTAAAGATATATCCCGATAGCGAGGTCTGCATCAGCCCGCTCATCATGTGGCCCGAGGTGCAGCCCCCGGCAAGTCGCGCGCCGTAAAGCACGATAAAGCCCCCGACAAAGGCCGCCAGGTTACGCTTCCACGCCGCGTCACCGAAATTGGCCCGCCATAGCGCCGGGATGGTGTTGTCTTCCTTGCCATTGCCACCGCGCAACCATGTCGAAAGGCCCGCGCCGATCATCATGGCGATGACAAAAATGAACGAATAGTTCAGCGGGTTCGCAGCATGTTTCGCGTATTTCCCATGGCTTTTGGCCAGATAGGCGTTGATCGAGGTCCAGGCGCCGTCATCGGTTTGGGTGATCAGGTCCGGGTTGAATTGATCAGCAACGATCGCATCAAAGATCACGAATTGCGTTGAGACACCGATCGGCTTGACCAGGAGCACAGCGAGAAAGATCGCCAGCCCCAGCGCTACACCGCCGGTTTTCCAGTTCCATGTCATTTGTCAGACTCCTATTGCGTTTGTCACATTCACGTTTGTGAATGTATTTGGTGTTTCCGACGCAAAGGTCAAACCCCAAATGCCCCCAGTGGCCGTGGCGGGTTGCCGCAGGTAAGACATTGTAAAATAGCTATATTTTGATGCAGCTGGCGCTAGGTGATCTGCGCCATCAACCGGGCCTTCTCCCCCGCATCCTCCGGGCGGGAAATTGCCGCGGCCAGCCCCTCCAGGGCGGCCAGGTTATGGCCAGCACGAAAGCTGTCTACATGTGGCAGCATGGCGCGAATGCCCGCCGCGCGAGGGACGAATTCTTCCCAGCGCAACAACGGGTTCAGCCAGATCAGGCGGCGCGCCGACAGGTGCAGCCGCTCCATTTCCCGCGCCAGGGCTTCGGGCCTGCCCCGGTCCAGACCATCGGTCACCAGGATCACCACCGCCCCCTGCCCCATCACCCGGCGTGACCAGTCGCGGTTGAACGCATGCAGGCAGTCGCCAATGCGCGTCCCGCCCTCCCAATCCTGCGCCTCGGCCCCGGCGGCGGCCAGGGCTGCGTCCACATCGCGCATCGCCAGATGCCGGGTGATATTGGTCAGCCGGGTGCCAAAGGTAAAGCCATGCACCTTGGCCCAGCCCGCCCCCTTGTGATTGCTCACCGCGTGTAAATAATGCAAAACCGCGCGGCTATAGGCCGACATGGAGCCGGAAATATCGCACAGCAGCACCAGATTGGGCCAACGTGTACGCCGGGATTTACGTGCAATTTCCATCACTTCCCCACCGTTGTGCAAGGCCGCGCGCATAGTGCGGCGCCAATCCGCTGCCCGCCCCGCATGGGCCGCCTGCATACGCCGGGAAAGGATCGGGCGCACCGGCAGCGCCATCCGCGCCAGCATCCGTTTTGCCGCCGCCATTTCCGCCGTGCTCATCTGCTCGAAATCAAGGCTTTTCAAGCGCTCTTCGCCGGACATGGTAAGCGAAGCGTCAATTTCCACCTCCTCGCCCAGCCCCTCGGGCAATTCCGGCGCCTCGCGCTCAACCCCGTCCAGCAGCGCCTCGGCCGCGCGTTTTTCGCCCGGTTTCGCCACACGTTCCTCGGCAACCCCGCGCAAGGAGGGCAGCATCATCGCCATCATATGCTCCAGGTAGCGCGGATCGCGCCAGAATAGCCGGAACACCTGGTGAAACACCGCGCGTTCCTGCGGACGGCTGACAAAAACCGCGGCCAACGTGGTGTAGAAATCCGCCCGGCTGGTGAACCCGACCACGGCGACCGCGCGGGCGGCCTCGATCGCCTTGCCCGGACCAACCTTCAGCCCAGCGGCGCGCAACGCCCGGGTGAAATGGGTGATATTGGCGACAAGGCGCGGATTGTCGGGCAGTTCCAGCGGCGGATATTCAGCCATGTCCGCTCATGCCTCCAACCCCGCCTTTGCCGCGTCCAGTATCCGCGCCGCCTCACTGCCCTGCAGGCGGGCAATATCGTCCTGGTACTTCAGGATAGCGCCCAATGTGTCGGCAATCACATCCGGGCCCAACTCCAGCACGTCCAGCGCCAACAGGCACTTGGCCCAGTCAATGCTTTCGGCCACGCCGGGGCGTTTGAACAGGTCCTCGGTGCGCAGTTTCTGCACGAAGGCCACCACTTCCCGGCTAAGCTGGGCGCTGGCCTCGGGCGCGCGGGCGGCCAAGATCTCCAATTCCCGCGCAAAAGACGGGTAGTCGACCCAATGATACAGACAGCGCCGCTTCAGCGCATCATGCACTTCGCGGGTGCGGTTCGAGGTGACGATAACGATGGGCGGCTCCGGCGCCCGGATCGTGCCAAGCTCTGGAATTGTCACCTGAAAATCCGACAGGGCCTCCAACAGGAACGCCTCGAACGGCTCGTCCGTACGGTCCAATTCGTCGATCAACAATACCGGCGCGCCACCCTCCTGCCGGCGCATCGCTTCCAAAAGCGGGCGGCGGATCAGAAAATCGTCGCTAAACAGGTCCGGTGCCGCGCGCCCGCCTGCCTCTGAAGCACGAATCGCCACCATCTGCGCGGCGAAATTCCATTCGTAAACCGCGCTTGCCGCATCCAGCCCCTCATAGCATTGCAGCCGGATCAACCGCCGCCCCAACCCGGCGGCCAGCGCTTTGGCAATCTCGGTCTTGCCGACCCCGGCTTCGCCCTCCAGAAACAGCGGCCGACCCAGTTTCAGAGCCAGAAAAACCACAACCGCCAGCGGTCGGGCACAGACATAATTCTCTGCGCCCAGCATGTCCTGCACCGCTTCTACATTCTCGGGAATATCCGCCATAGCACCTCCAAACTTGCCCCAATGGGCCACGCAGGCCCCCGGTGGTCAAGGGGGGGGCCTTGCAGCAACACATTGTTCGCCCGATATTGTTGCCTATTAGGCAATTATTGACCTGCATGGCGTAAACTGTCACATATTGCGCAACAAAGTCAGAAAAGCCGGGCAAACCGGCCCCTAGGTACAGGCAGATGGATCACGCAAAACAATGCTTGGCGGGAAAGAAGACATGCGCATAACCGCCATTACATGCGTCAAGAACGAGGGGCCGTTCCTGATTGAATGGATCGCCTTCAACCGGGTCATTGGGGTCACGGATTTCCTTTTCT
>CAYSBG010000068.1:0-8670 GCA_964429125.1 uncultured Aliiroseovarius sp. | reverse complement strand
GGGGTCTATTTCATCATGATTACCTTGGCCTTTGGCCAGATGTTTTTCTACTTTACGATCTCGTGGCCCGCATATGGTGGCGAGGACGGTTTGTCGATCTACCTGCGAAACAGCTTTCCGGGGGTTAACACCCTGGTTCCGTACAACTTTTTCGCGATCACCTTTGGCGTTCTGGTGGTGGTTCTCTGGCTGGTTTCGCGGATGATGCGGGCGCCGTTCGGGCTGGCGCTGTCGGCGGCGCGCCAGAACGAGGCGCGCGTGCGGGCCGTCGGGATCGACCCGTATAAACTGCGGCTGATTGCCTTTACCATTTCCGGGGCCATTACCGGGTTGGCCGGGGCATTGTTTGCCGACCTCAACCGTTTTGTCAGCCCCTCCATGTTCTCGTGGCAGACCTCTGGCGAGATCATGGTGTTTGTCATCCTGGGCGGGGTAGGGCGGCTGTTTGGTCCGGTCGCGGGGGCGGCCTTGTTTATCCTGCTGGAGCATTTCCTCGGCGGAATTTCCGAGTATTGGCACATCTTTCTTGGCGCCTTGCTGTTGGTCGTGGTGCTGTTCGTGCGCGGTGGGTTGATTGGCCTGCTTGCCGGCGAGGAGGTCGCCCATGACTGAGGCGTTGCTTGAGGTGCGCGGGCTGACCAAGGCGTTTGGTGCGCTGGTTGCCTCCAACGACATTTCTCTCGACCTTCGAGCGGGGGAAATCCACGCGTTGATCGGACCCAATGGCGCGGGGAAATCGACACTGATTGCCCAGATCGCCGGTGCTTTGCAGCCGGACGCGGGCTCGGTCTGGCTTGCGGGGAACGAAGTGACCGCCATGACCACGGCGGCGCGCGCGCGGACCGGATTGGCGCGGACGTTTCAGATTTCGTCGCTGGCAATGGAAATGACCGTATTGCAGAATGTCGTCTTGGGCGCGGTGGGACAAAGCGGCAGGGTCATGCGTTTTTTCGCCCCTGTTCTGGGCAACAGGGCGCTGGTTGCCGCGGGGATGGAAGCGCTTGGCGAGGTCGGGCTGGATGACCTGGCGGCATTGACCACCGCCGAGCTTTCCCACGGGCAACGTCGCCAATTGGAGGTGGCCGTCGCGCTGACGCTCAAGCCAAAGGTTTTCCTGATGGACGAGCCCATGGCCGGGCTTGGCGCCTCGGGCAGCAAGCGGCTTATGGGGTTCCTGGACAGGTTGCGCCAACGGGCGCCGATCTTGCTTGTCGAACATGATATGGACGCGGTTTTTGCCCTCGCCGACCGGATCAGCGTGCTGGTATACGGCCAGATTATTGCCACGGGAACGGCAGATGAAATCCGCACCGACCCGCGGGTTCAAGAGGCCTACCTGGGGGAGGAAGACGCGCTGTGAATCTTCTGAAACTCGCAAATATTTCAGCGTTCTATGGGCCGTCCCAGGCATTGTTCGATGTGCATCTTTCGCTTGCCCAAGGCGAGGTTCTGGCCCTGATGGGGCGCAACGGAATGGGTAAAACCACGACGCTCAGGGTGATCTCGCGCCTGGTGAAACACAAAGGCGGCACGGCGGTGTTTGACGGACACGATCTGGCCCATCTGCCGGCCTACAGGGCCGCACGGCTGGGCCTTGGCCTTGTGCCCGAGGGGCGACGCTGTTTTGGCCCGCTGAATGTGCGCGAAAACCTTGTTGCGGCGGCGCGGCCCGGGGCGTGGGACCTTGGCGCGGTTGCGGAATTATTCCCCCGCCTTGGCGAGCGGATGGGCCAGGAGGCGGCGACGCTTTCCGGTGGCGAGCAGCAGATGCTGGCCATTGGCCGCGCGTTGATGACCAATCCGCGCCTGTTGATCCTTGACGAGGCAACCGAAGGCCTGGCGCCGGTGGTGCGACAGGAAATATGGGCCGCCGTGCGCAAGCTCAAAGCCGAGACCGGGCTGGCGATTATTGTCGTCGACAAATCAATTCGCGAGCTTGGTTCGGTGGCCGATCAAGCGGTGATCCTGCAGAAAGGCCGGTCGGTCTGGGCGGGGAAATTCCCCGACCTGAACGCAGAAGTGACGCAAGAATACCTGGGTGTCTGACCCGGGGTTGTGGATCTGCCAGGACGGAAAACCCTTGCAAGGCGTCAGGCCCCGAGACCAGAGCGTGTCGCGCCTGATCAGAATCCGGTATTCGGCCGGCGGGGCGAGGCAGCGTTTGCGCAGCAAATGCGTTCGCCCGGCCGGACGAATTCGATTTGGTGCGACATGCTCTAGCCATTTTCCCCGATGGCCTGGATGTGTTTTGCAAAATCCTCGTGCTGCATCAATGCCTTGCACCGTTCAAACCGCTCTATTGAATAGGCCCAGAAATCTTCGGCAGGGTTGTCATCGGCGTGTTGGATCAGCCCCCAGAGCGTCCAGAGCAAATCACACATCGCCTTGTAGATGACCACGCGGCCCTGCTCGGCGGCACTGGGCGGGCGGCCAAAATATGTGGTGAGCATTTCGGCCTCCATGCCTGGGTTGAAGGCGCCTTCGACCGAGAGGTCCGCCAGATCCCAAAGTGGGTCATTCATGCCGCTGTATTCCCAGTCGACAATCCAGATTTTTGCACCGTCATCGAGGAAATTTTCGCAAAGCGGATCATTGTGGCATGGGGCCAGCGGTATGGGGTTGGCGGCGAGCGCGGCGCGCACCGGCTCTGCCGCGGCAACTATTTCGGGGTAGCTTTCGGGCAGGGTGGCGTTTTTTTCCGCCAGAAGGGCAAGGTATTCGTCGATCATCGCGAAAAGTTCAAACCGAAAGTCAAAGTGTTCGCCGGACCTGTGCAATTGTGCCAAAGCCGCCCCGGCGCGCCCTGCCGCCCCGGAGGTTTGCGCAAAAAGCGCCGGGGTCATGGTGCGTGCCGGGTCAATGCAATCGGAGATCATCACCCCGGTTTTCGGATCGCCCCAAAGCACCTCGGGCGACACGCCGGCCCGGGCGGCGGCGCGCGCGTTAACCAATTCCACCGCGCGATCAATATATGCCTCGGTGCCCGCCCCAGGGATGCGCACGATGCATTTTTCCGGGCCGATCTCAACCCGGTACACAAGGTTTGTCAGCCCGCCAAGGCGGGTCGCGGTGAAGTCGTCAGATTTGAGCGCGGCGTAAGGCTCCAGGTTTTTCAGCGCGGCCAGAATGGACGTTCGTATTGCAGAATCCATGGACATTGGCGCCCCCTCATCGTTTCGAAAATCGTCCTGTTTCTGCAAGGCTACATATATTATGCCAACAACTCAATCAGTTGCTGGTGGAGCTCCGGAGTCGCCGAGGAAAGAATGCGCCCGTCGCTTTCCAATGTTAGGCCGCGGCCCTGCCAATCGGTTATCACCCCGCCAGCCCCTTCGACCACCGGGACCAGCGGCAGGAAATCATACGGCTTCAGATCAAAGTCCACACAGGCATCAACATGACCAGCGGCCAGAAGCATATGCGGGTAGCAGTCGTAAGAATAGCGTCGATCATGGCCGGCACGGTTCAGGCGGGCGAAAATTTCCGGCGCGTCGCGCATCATCTTGTCGGCTTCGTTAATGTAAAGCATCGCCTCGGAGAGTTCGGCGGTTTCCGAAACCTCAATCGGGGCGCCATTCATGTCGGCCAACACGCCATCGCCGCAATACACCTCGTCCAGGCCCGGCATGCGCACCACACCAAGCTGCGGCTCTCCGTCCTGCAAAAGCCCCAGCAGCATGCCAAACAGCGGCAGACCCGAGATAAAGGCGCGGGTGCCGTCGATCGGGTCGATAATCCATTGATGGGCGCCGTCTGTGTGTTTTTGCGAAAACTCTTCGCCGATTATGCCGTGGTCGGGAAAGGCGGCGTGCAGCGCATCGCGGATGAATTGCTCGGTTGCCCGATCGGCCACGGTCACCGGGCTTTGATCGGCCTTGTGAATGATGTCGAGCCCCTGGCGAAAGTGCTCAAGCGGGATCGCTTGCGCATCCTCGGTGATTTTCAGAGCGGTCTTCATAAAGTCTTGCACGCGCGGCTCTCCTTCAGGCGGCTAATAGATGGGCAATGTCGCGCTTCTGCAGCATTTTGGCAATGCCTGTTGGCGGCAGCGTGTCGCTGATGAGGATGTCGAGCATTTCCTGATTGGCGAGGGTGACCGGCGCGCGTTGGGTGAACTTGCTGCTGTCGGCCAGGATGATGCGGGTCTGGGCGCGCTCGGAAATCGCGCGTGAGAGGTCGGATTCGCCCAGATCGTGTAACATGAATCCGGTATTTGCATCAATCGCCCCGACCGAGAGAACCGCGTGTTGAACATTGAACCGTTTAATAAAATCAATAGCTTGCCCGCCAAAAGCTCCCCCGTCATGGGCGCGAAGCTCGCCCCCCGGGAAAAACACGCGGTTGGAATTGATCGTTGCCAATGTGGTTGCGACCGTGAGCGAGTTGGTGACCACATATAAGCGCTTTTTTGTCCGAAGGGCTTGCGCGGCATAGGCTGTGGTGGTGCCGATATCCAGAAACAGCGAATCGCCATCCGAGACCAGCGAAGCCAGTTTGGCGCCAATTTGCCGCTTGGCCCTGGCGTTCTCACGCATACGGGCCTGAAATGGCTGCTCTGTCAGGCGCATGCCTTCGCTTAGTAATACCCCGCCATGCACTTTTCGAACCAGGGCACGGGCCTGTAAGGATTTGATATTGCGGCGAATTGTTTCATCCGAAACGCCAAGGCGTTCGGCCAGATAGCCGATCCGGCAAGAGCCGCCAGCCAGGCGGATTTCATCAAGAATTTCCTGTTCCCGATGGGTGGGTTCCATTTCGCGCAAGCTCGTTCCAGTAAAACAAGTGGGGGTGAGGTCTCACTCGCTCTAAATACCCACAAAAAACAACAAAAAGTCAAATAAAACCACAAAAATAATGGAAAATGTTGACCTTTGAGGGTTTCGTCGGCATTTTAAGGACATGCGGGAAATCCCGCGCGAATTAATCTGGGAGGTGCCCTATGCGGCAAATTTTCAAAAGCGCCCTTGGTGGCGTGCTTACTTGTGCTTTTATCACCACTGCGGCGTTTGCTGAAGTGGAAAGCAGTGACCCCATCAAGATCACCCTGCATGACTGGTCCGGTCAATTGATCAACACCCAGATCATGGGCGCAATCCTGGAGGAGGCCGGATATAACGTCGAATATGTTCAGGCCGACTACATTGCCCAGTTTGCCGGTCTGAAAACCGGCGACTTGACGCTTGCCATGGAGATTTGGGCCACGACCGGCCAAGAGGCATTGGACGAGGCCGTGGCGTCGGGCAAGGTGGTCAATGCGGGCGAAACCGGCATGCAGGCGATCGAGGAATGGTGGTATCCGCTTTATATGAAAGAGCTTTGCCCGGGTCTGCCAAATTGGGAGGCGCTTAAAACCGACGAATGTGCGGCTGCATTTTCGACCGCCGAAACCGCGCCCAAGGGGCGCTATGTTGGCGGGCCGGTGACTTGGGGCGGATTTGACGACGAGCGTGTCGAGGCGCTTGGCCTGCCGTTTGAGGTGGTCCATGCCGGTACGGATGCAGCATTGTTTGCCGAGCTTGAGAGCGCCTACCAGCGTAAGGCGCCGGTCATGCTTTGGGTCTATGTGCCCCATTGGGCCCCGGCCAAGTATGAGGGCGAGTTCGTGGAATTCCCGCCGTATTCCGCAGAATGCTACAGTGATCCGTCCGTCGGGGTGAACCCGGACATGGCCTATGATTGTGGCAAGCCGCGCGGGCCGATCTGGAAAGCCGCCTGGGCAGGCATGGCCGACAAATGGCCGGGCGCCTGGGCTGCCGTGCAAGCCTATACGCTGACCAATGACGAGATGAGCGCCATGGTTGCGGCGGTCGATCTGGACGGAAAGTCGATCGAAGATGTGGTCGACGAGTGGATGACTGCCAACGAGGCGCGCTGGACCGCGTGGATCGGCCAGTAGCACCGGAAACTGACATGGGGTGGGGCCATTCGGCCCTGCCTCGCACCATTTTGCCCTGCCATTAATTCGGACCTCCTCATGACAAAACCGGCAAAGCTTTCCTGCAAGGCGCTATGGAAGGTCTATGGCGACGGGCGCGCCATCGGCCATGTATTTGGTGCGGAGAATTTTCCTCCAGACGATAATTCGTTTAAAAAATATGGGCTTATCGGCGCGGTGCGCCATGCCTTTCTGGATATCCACGAGGGCGAGATTTTCGTGATCATGGGGCTTTCCGGGTCGGGAAAGTCCACGCTGGTCAGGCTGCTGGCCGGGTTGATAAAGCCCTCATTTGGCGAGATTTTTCTGGACGGCGAAGACCTTTTGCAAATGAACGAGCGCGCGTTGATCGAGCTACGGCGCCACAAGATGGGCATGGTGTTTCAGCATTTTGCATTGTTGCCGCACCTGACGGTTCTGCAGAATGTTGCGTTTCCGCTCAGCGTGCAGGGCAAGAAACGCGGCCCGGCCGAGGCCCGTGCCAAAGAGGTGATTGAACTGGTCGGGCTCAAAGGCCGCGAAGGCTATTATCCACGCGAATTGTCCGGCGGCCAGCAACAGCGCGTGGGCATCGCCCGCAGCCTTGCGGTCGAGCCGGAAATCTGGTTTCTGGACGAGCCTTTTTCGGCGCTGGATCCGCTTATACGCCGGGAAATGCAGGACGAATTCCTGCGCCTTCAGTCGATGTTGAAAAAGACCATTGTTTTCATCACCCATGATTTTGACGAAGCCATCCGCCTGGCAGATCGCATTGCTATCATGAAAGATGGACGTATTATTCAGGTGGCCACGCCCGAGGAACTCGTGCTCAATCCGGCGGATGATTACGTCAGAGAATTCACCCGTCACGTACCGCGCGACAAGGTTTTGAGCGTAGGGGCGATCATGGACAAAGGCGCCGAGGGCAAGTGGCCCGGAGTAGAGGCACGCTCGAAAATCGCCGAGGTTGCCGAGGCTGTGATCAATGCGGATGCGCCGCTCATGGTGGTTGATAACGGCAAGCCGGTGGGGGCAATCAACGCCGATGCGGTGATCCGGGTGCTGGTCGAGGGCAACCGGTGACACGTTCACGCTGGATAATCCTGGTGCTGGCTGTGGTCACCTGGATCTTGGCGCGCTGGGGGGCGGGTTGGCTGGAGGCGGCAGGTTTGGGCTGGGCAATGGAGTTTCCGCGCGCCTGGGTCCTGCCGCTCAAGGACTGGATATCGGCGGCAATGAAATGGCTGGTAGAAGAGGCAAATTTCGGCCTGTTCACCTTCAGGGATCTGACCCGGTTCATTTCCTGGCTGATCGAGCAACCTTATGATTTTGTGCGCGCGGCGCTTGCCGACGGCCTAAAGGATGGCCCCGGTCGCCGGGCCACGGAAATTCTGCCGCCGCTGTCATGGATCACAATTACCGCCGCGGCCATCGCGTTAGGCCATTACGCGCGCAACTGGGGCTTGGCGGTGATTGTTGGCCTGGCGTTCCTGTATCTGTCAATATTTGGCCAGTGGGAAAGCGCGATGGTGACATTGTCTTCGGTGATCATCGCCGTGCCGATCGGAGTTTTCGGCGGCTTGGCACTGGGGCTGCTTGCCTATCGTCACACGGGTTTTGAGCGCGTTCTGACGCCGGTACTCGATCTGATGCAGACGATCCCGGTATTTGCCTATCTGGTGCCGATCCTGGTGCTGTTCGGCTTTGGTCCGGTGGCTGCTTTGGTCGCCACGGTGATCTATGCGATGCCACCGATGGTGCGCATTACCGTTCTGGCGCTGCAGGGGGTCTCCAGTGAGGTCAAGGACTTCGGTACAATGTGCGGCTGTACCAGCCGGCAGATGACCTGGCGGGTTTTGCTGCCGTCTGCGCGCGCCGGGCTGATGGTTGGGGTCAATCAGGTGATCATGCTGAGCCTGAACATGGTGATCATAGCCTCGATGATCGGCGCCGGGGGGCTGGGGTTTGACGTGCTTGGGGCGTTACGGAGCCTGAACATCGGCGGCGGCTTTGAGGCCGGCATTGCCATCGTCATTCTGGCCATTGCCGTGGATCGGCTGAGCCAGGCCCTGTCAGTGCGGGCAGCGCAGGTTCACGCGCCTGCCGAGGGGCCTGTTTTACGCCGGTATCGGCGCACTTCATTGGTGCTGATGATCCTTGTCGCCACATTCGTATTGGGACGGTTCTGGCCGGTATTTCAAACGTTTCCCAAGGCCTGGTGGCTGACCACCGGCGATTTCTGGGACAATTCGGTGAAATATCTGAATGTCAATTATTACAATGTGTTCGAGGCGGTCAAACTTTTCTTCCTCAACTGGTTCCTGCTGCCGACCAAGCGTTTTGTTCTGGGGCTGCCGTGGCCCTGGACCCTGGCCATGATCACGTTGGCCGGGTGGCGGTTTGGCGGCTGGAAACTGGCCGTTCTAAATACGGTCTTGACCTTGTTTATCGTGGTCACGGGCATGTGGGAAAAGGCGATGATCACCGTGTATCTATGCGGGGTTTCCGTGTTCGTTGCCAGCGCCATTGGTATTCCGTTTGGCATCTGGGCCGGGACAAGTGAGCGGGCCGGGCGGGTGATCAACGTGGTCATTGACACGCTGCAGACCCTGCCAAGTTTTGTCTACCTGATCCCGGTTGTGATGCTGTTTCGCATCGGCGATTTCACGGCGATGGTGGCGATTGTCCTGTATGCCCTGGTGCCGGCGGTGCGCTATGCGGCGCATGGGGTTGGGGCGACCCCTCCGGAACTGATC
>CAYSBG010000067.1:0-8674 GCA_964429125.1 uncultured Aliiroseovarius sp. | reverse complement strand
CGTCGGCCATGTGCCCGCAACCGTCACCCACCGCAAGGCGGGCGGTGGCCACGGCGCGTGCGAGCGCGGCATCGCTGATTTCGCTGGAATGGGCATAGCCCGCCGCCTCGCCATGGATCGCGCGCAGGCCAAAGCCTTCGGAGGCGTCGTAGGAGGCGGTTTTCAGGCGCCCGTCATCAAACACCAACAGCTCGGCGTGGCGCCGTTCGAGGAACAATTCACCATCATCGGCGCCGTTGGTGGCTTGCTGCACAAGGCCAAGGGCGCGCTCGGCATCCAGGTGGGTGTCGAAGGGACGAAAGGGGCTGGGCTGCGTCATGTTGTCCTCTTTTTAGCTGCCAGCCCTTAAAAGAGGGGCGTAATGGCGTTTTTTATTGATCTGGATCAAGAAAAAATCTTGTTCCCTGACTGGTAATATGGTTTTTCACCGGCAAGACACAATGGGATTCCCATGCAATTGCCGCGCATTTGTATGGTGAGCCAGATAAGGACCGGGCGCGATACGCCTCGGCACGGACAGGGAGACAGAAGGCCTCATGCGTACAAACCGCGCAACATTTGCAGCTTTTGCAGCTTTGACGACCGTTTTGACCAGCGGATGGGCCATGGCCCAGGAAAACCTCGAAATCAAAGGCCACCCGATTGACGGGCTGATGGGCTTTCAGCCCCCGGCGACTTCGATTGCCACGGACACGCAGGCGTTGGACCAGTTGGTGCTGATCATCATCACCGCAATTTGTGTGTTTGTTTTCGGCCTGATCGGTTGGGTGGTTCTGCGCCACAACCAGCGCGTCAACCCGGAGCCGGGCACGTTTACCCACAACACCTTTGTCGAGATCGCCTGGACCCTGGTGCCGGTGCTGATCCTGGTGGTTATCGGCTCGTTCAGCCTGCCGGTTCTGTTCAGCCAACAGGTTATTCCGGATGGGGATGTGCATATCAAGGTGACCGGCAACCAGTGGTATTGGTCCTATGAATATCCGGACGAGGGGTTCGGCTTTGACAGCTACCTGATCGGCCACCCGGCGACCCTGGAAGACAGCGACTATGAAGCAGGCGCGCGGGATTATGTGCTGAACGATGCCATGGCGGCGGTGCTGGAGCGCCATGGCTATTCGCGCGACGAATTTCTGCTGGCGACCGATACGGCGGTGGTCATCCCCACCGGCAAGGACATCGTCATGACCGTTACCGGATCGGACGTGATCCACTCCTGGACGATCCCGGCCTTTGGCGTGAAGCAGGACGCGGTGCCAGGCCGTCTGGCGCAGTTGTGGTTCAATGTCGACGAAGGCAAAGAGGGTATCTATTTCGGCCAATGTTCGGAATTGTGTGGCAAGGACCACGCCTATATGCCGATCACGGTCAAGGCGGTCACCCAGGCCGAGTATGACGCCTGGCTTGCTGGCGCCCGGGAAGAATTCGCCTCGATTGCGCCGGACGCACAAGTGTTGCAGCTGGCCGAAAAGTAAGGTGGGCAGCTTGCCCATCCTGCACGGAAGAGAGATATGAGCGACGCAACCAGCATAGATCGGGATCTTGACGCGGGCTTTGGCGATTATTTCGCGTTGCTCAAGCCGCGGGTCATGTCGCTGGTGGTGTTTACCGCCCTGGTCGGGCTGGTCGTGGCGCCGGTGGGGGTGCATCCGTTCATCGCCCTGGTGGCCATTCTGTGCATCGCCGTGGGCGGGGGCGCCTCGGGCGCGCTGAACATGTGGTGGGAAAGCGATCTGGACGCAAAGATGCTGCGCACCCGGAACCGACCGATCCCGGCCGGGCGGGTAACACGTGACGAGGCGCTGGCCATTGGCCTGACGCTATCGGCGTTTTCCGTGGTCATGCTGGGGCTGGCGACCAATTTCGTTGCCGCCGGACTGCTGGCCTTCACGATCTTTTTCTACGCGGTGATCTACACCATGGTTTTGAAGCGCCGCACGCCGCAAAACATCGTTATTGGCGGCGCCGCCGGCGCGTTCCCGCCGATGGTCGGCTGGGCGGTGGCAACCGGGGGCGTTTCGGTTGAAAGCCTGCTGATGTTCGCGCTGACTTTCGCCTGGACGCCGCCGCATTTCTGGGCCTTGTCCTTGTTTGTAAAGGGCGATTATGGGCGCGCCGGGGTGCCGATGCTGCCGGAGGTTGCCGGGCGCAATGTGACGCGCTGGCATATCCTGGGCTATTCGGTGGTGCTGGCGATCGTGTCGTTTGCGCTGGGCCTGACCTCGATTGGCGGGCCGGTCTATATGGCCGTTGCCGTGGTGATGAACGCCCTGTTTCTGCGCGGCGCCTGGACTATCACCCAGCGCGATGACGCCGCCTGCGACGTTGACAAGCACAAGGCCGAGCGCGGGCTGTTCAAGCTGTCGCTGTTTTATATTCTGCTGCTGTTTGGCGCGCTTCTGGTCGAGGCGAGCCTGAAACCTTTTGGCCTGGGAGGCTGGTAAGACATGAGCTTTCGCCCCGATCACGAACTGCACGGCCGCCGCGCCAGCCGCAACTATGGGCTGGGCGCGGTTTTGCTGATCTTTGCCGCGCTGGTCTTTGGCCTGTCGGTGGTCAAAGCCGGCCAGAACGGTGTGCCGGTACTGGAGGCGCAACGCGCCTTGCAGGCGGCACAGGAGGCGGGTGAATGAGCCTGGACCGACGCCAGAAAACCGCGCTTGGCATGGTTGGGGTTGTCCTCACCATGGGCGCGCTGGCCTGGGCCTCGGTGCCGTTTTACAACTGGTTTTGCCGGGTCACCGGCTTTGGCGGGGTAACGCAAGAGGCGACCAAGGGCTCGGACGTGGTGCTGGACCGGACGATCAAGGTGCGGTTTGATGCCTCCAAAGACCGCGACATGCCGTGGGAGTTCAAGCCCATGCAAGTCGAGATGGAATTGAAGATTGGTGAAACCGGCCTGGCCTTTTTCGAGGCTTACAACCCCACCGACCGCGTGGTCGCCGGGCAGGCAAGCTATAATGTGGCGCCATTCTCGGCCGGCTACTTTTTCACCAAGATCGACTGTTTTTGCTTTACCGAGCAGATCCTGCAACCGGGAGAGCGGGCGATCATGCCGGTGTCGTTTTACGTGGACCCGGAAATCGTCAACGACCGGGATGCAAAATTTGCAACCACGATCACCCTATCCTACACTTTTCACGAAATTGACTTGCCCGAGGAACTCGCCTTGAAAGACGAGACCCCGGTGCCGGAAACGACCAACTAAAACAGGGACGGAAAACACATATGGCCCACGCAAAGAACCACGATTATCACATTCTGCCCCCGTCGATGCAGCCGCTGCTGGGCGCAATCGGCGCCTTTGTCATGCTGTTTGGCGCCGTCATGTGGATGCATGGCGGCAGTCCCTGGATGGGGCTGGTTGGACTGGCGCTGGTGCTTTATGTCATGTGGTCCTGGTGGGGCGAAGTGATCCATGAGGGCAATACCGGCGATCACACGCCGGTGGTGCGCATTGGCCTGCGCTATGGGGTTATCCTGTTCATCATGTCCGAGGTGATGTTCTTTTCCGCCTGGTTCTGGAGCTTTTTCAAACACGCGATGTATCCGATGGGGCCAAATTATCCGGCCCAGGATGGGGTCTGGCCGCCCGCCGGGATCGAGACCTTTGATCCTTGGTCGCTGCCGCTGATCAATACGGTGATCCTGCTGTTGTCCGGTGTGGCGGTGACTTGGGCGCACCACGCCATTGCCCATGAAAACAACCGCAAGGATCTGATCCGTGGTCTGGCCATCGCCGTGGTGCTGGGGATGAGCTTTACCCTGTTCCAGGCGCTGGAATACAGCGAGGCGCCGTTTGCCTTTGCCGGCAATATTTATGGCGTGAACTTTTTCATGGCCACGGGCTTTCACGGCTTTCATGTAATCATCGGCACGATCTTTTTGTTCGTCTGTCTGGTGCGGGCGATCAAGGGCGATTTCACCAAGGAAAACCATGTGGGGTTTGAAGCCGCTGCCTGGTATTGGCATTTCGTCGACGTGGTCTGGTTGTTCCTGTTTGCCGTGGTCTATATCTGGGGAAGCTGACGGGTTTCGCCCGGTAACAACCCTGTTTATCAAGGCGTGGGGCTGGTTCCCACGCCTTTTTCTTGGAGGACCCATGCGTGCAAGATTCATTCTGACGTTGACCCTGGCCCTGATCGTACTGGCCGTTCTGGTGTCATTGGGCATTTGGCAGGTTAATCGGCTGGCCTGGAAACAGGGGGTCATTGCCGATATCGAGGCGCGCATCGGCGCGGCGCCGGTGGAATTACCTGCGGTGCCGGATCCCGTGGCCGACCGATACCTGCCTGTGCGCCTGTCGGGCAAGCTGACTGGCGAAGGTGTGCGGGTGCTGGTCTCGACCCGGGACGCCGGCGCGGGCTACCGGATCATTCAGGTACTTACTACCGGAGACGGGCGCCGGGTGCTGGTCGATCTGGGTTTTCAATCGGTCGAGTCGCATTCCGAACTTGGTCTTGAGGGCCCGCTTTCGGTCACAGGCAACCTGCATTGGCCCGATGAGGTCGACCGCTGGACCCCGGCGCCGGAGCCTGAAAACCTGCTTTATTTTGCCCGCGACGTGCCGGTCCTGGCCCAAAAACTGCGCACCGAGCCGCTGTTGGTCGTCGCCCGCGCCACCACGCCGCCGATCGGGGCGATCCGCCCGTTGCCGATTTCGACGGCGGCAATCCCCAACCGGCATCTGGAATATGTCATCACCTGGTTTTCCTTCGCTGCCATCTGGTCGATGATGACAGCGGTGGTTCTTTGGCGTATATGGCGGCGAACCCCCTGAGGAGTCCGATTCATGCGCTATATTTCCACCCGTGGCCAGGCACCGGTCCTGAGCTTTGAAGAGGCAATGCTGACCGGGCTTGCACGCGATGGCGGGCTGTACCTGCCAGAGACCATCCCGTCGCTGGATCACGCGGCCATCGCAGCGCTGGCGGGGCGCCCGTATGAAGAGGTCGCGTTCACGGTGATGCGCCCGTTCATTGGCGACAGTTTCGATGACGCCGAGCTGGAGGCGATCATTGCGCGCGCCTACACGGGCTTTGGCCACGCCGCGCGCGCGCCGTTGGTGCAGATCGGGTCCAACCATTTCCTGCTGGAGCTGTTTCACGGCCCCACCCTGGCCTTCAAGGATTTCGCCATGCAGCTGATCGGCCAACTGTTTCAGGCGGCCCTGACCAAACGCGGCGAGCGGGTGACGATCGTTGGCGCCACATCTGGCGATACCGGCTCGGCGGCGATCGAGGCGTTCAAGGGGCTGGAAAATGTTGATGTGTTCATCATGTACCCGCATGGGCGCGTTTCCGAAGTGCAGCGCCGCCAGATGACCACCCCGACCGCGGCAAATGTGCATGCGCTGGCGGTGGACGGGGATTTTGATACCTGCCAGGGGCTGCTCAAGGACATGTTCAATGACCATGGCTTTCGCGACGAAGTGCGTCTGGCCGGGGTCAACTCGATCAACTGGGCGCGGGTGCTGGCGCAGGTGGTTTACTACTTTACCGCCGCCACGGCCCTGGGCGCGCCGATGCGCCCGGTGCGTTTCGCCGTGCCAACCGGCAATTTCGGCGATATATTCGCCGGGCTGATTGCGCAGAAAATGGGCCTGCCGATTGAGCAGCTGATCATCGCCACCAACCAGAACGACATCCTGCACCGGACCCTTGAAACCGGCGCCTATACCAAGGGCAAGGTCGCCGCCTCGATCAGCCCGAGCATGGACATCCAGGTCAGCAGCAATTTCGAGCGGGCGTTGTTTTACGCCTATAACGGCGACGCAAGCGCAGTGGCGGCGCAGATGGAGGAGCTGTCCGGGGGGGGCTTTACCATCAGCCAGGGGGCGATCAACTGGCTGCGCGACCATTTCGCCTCTGGCATGGCATCGGAAGAGGAAACCATGGCGGTGATCAAGGCCACGCATATCACCACCGGCGAAGTGATTTGCCCGCACACGGCGGTTGGCGCCAAAGTGGCGCGCGAATTCCTCGACCGAAGCAGCGCGCCGATGATTACCCTGGCCACGGCACATCCGGCAAAATTTCCCGACGCCGTACACAAGGCAACCGGGATCAGCCCGCCTTTGCCCGAACGCCTGGCGCGCCAATTTGAAGCAGAGGAGCGGCTGACGCGCCTGCCTGGCGAACTGGCGGCGATTGAAGCGCTGATCCGGGAGCGTCTGTCCACGTGAGTATTCATTTTGACACCCTGCCCAACGGGCTCAGGGTGGTAACCGAAAACATGGCCGGGCTGGAAAGCGCGTCGATTGGCATTTGGGTCACCGCGGGCGGGCGCCATGAGCGTACCGAGCAAAACGGGATCGCGCATTTTCTGGAGCATATGGCGTTCAAGGGCACACCGACGCGCAGTGCCTTGCAGATCGCCGAGGTGATCGAGGATGTGGGCGGCTATATCAACGCCTATACCTCGCGCGAGATGACCGCCTATTACGCCCGGGTGTTGAAAAACGATGTCGCCCTGGCCTTTGACGTGTTGTCCGACATTCTGCTCAACCCGCTTTATGACCCGCGTGAGCTGGAGATCGAGCGCGGGGTGATCCTGCAGGAAATCGGCCAGGCGCTGGATACGCCCGACGATGTGGTGTTTGACTGGCTACAGGAAATGGCCTTTCCTGCGCAGCCGCTGGGCCGCACCATTCTGGGCCCTGCCGCGCGCGTGCGTGGCTTTGGCCGGGTGGATCTGGCCGGGTTCGTGGAGGCGCATTATGGCCCCGAGCGCCTGATCGTTGCCGCAGCCGGGGCGGTGGACCATGAACAGATCATGCGCCTTGCCGAGGCGGCATTTGGCGCCTTGCCACGTGGCCGCGATCCGGTGATCGAGCCTGCGCGCTTTGCCACAGGTGAGCGGCGCGAGGCCAAGGCGCTGGAACAGGTGCATTTCACCCTTGGGCTGGAAGGGCCCGGCTATCGCTCGGACGATCTTTATACGGCGCAGATCTTTGCCAGCACCCTGGGCGGGGGCATGTCGAGCCGTTTGTTTCAGGAAGTGCGCGAAAAACGCGGTCTGTGCTATACCATTTTCGCCCAGGCCGGCGCGTTCGAGGAAACCGGCCTGATCACGCTTTATGCGGGCACCTCGCCCGGGCAGGTCGGGGCGTTGGCGCGTGTGGTGGTTGACGAGCTGAAACGGGCGGGCGAGGATATGCGCGAGGCAGAAGTTGCGCGGGCGCGCGCGCAGATGAAGTCCGGCCTGCTGATGGGGCTGGAAAGTGCCAGCAATCGGGCCGAACGCTTGGCCCGGGTGGTGGCGATCTGGAACCGGGTGCCGCCACTGCGCGAAACGGTCGAACGGATCGACGCGGTTACCACCGACAAGGTGCGCGCCTTTGCCGGGGAGTTGGCCGGACAGGGGCGCGCGGCAATGGCCATATACGGGCCGGAAAATACCGCCCCCTCATTGGCCACGTTACGCGCCAGTTTGGCGGCGTGATGCTGGGTCGGGGACGCAAGACGGTTTCAATCGAGACCGAACGGCTGACCCTGCGCCCACCGCGCCACAGTGATTTTCGCCCCTGGGTGGCCTTGCGCACCGCCAGCCGTGGCTATTTGCAGCCATGGGAGCCAATCTGGTCGGCGGACCATTTGAGCCGCAAGGGGTTTACCAATCGGGTGTATTGGGCCAACCGCTCCGTGACCCAAGGCTCGGCATTGCCATTGTTTCTGATCCGACGGGCCGATCAGGCCCTGTTGGGCGCGCTGACCATTGACAATATTCGCCGCGGCCCCTCGCAAGCGGGGACAACCGGCTATTGGGTAGGTCAAAGCTTTGCCCGGCAGGGATACATGCGCGAAGCCCTGGAGGCGGTGGTGCATTATTGTTTCAACACCCTGGATCTGAGCCGACTGGAAGCGGGTTGTTTGCCGGAAAATGCGGCATCGCGCGGGTTATTGGAGAAGGTCGGATATAAATATGAGGGCGTGGCGCAATCCTATATTCAGATTAACGGACGCTGGCGCAATCATGTGCTTTATGCCAATCTGCGTGGGGACCGGCGCGGGCGCAGTGACGCGGGCTAGAGCGTGTCGCGCACGCAAAGGCGTCGCCCTGCCGGACGAATTCGATTTGGTGCGACAGGCCCGAGGCAGGGTGGGGGCCAGCCCCCACACCCCCGGAGTATTTTGCGAAAGATGAAAGGGCGGGCATGGTGAACGCAGCAGATGCAAGTTTTGCGGCGAAGCTCAGGGCGGTATTGCCCGAGGCGGCCTTTCGCCCGCTTGCGCCGCGGTATCTGGAAGAGCCGCGCGGGTTGTTTCAGGCAAGCGGCGGGTTGCTGGTGGCGCCGGGCTCGGTTGCGGAGGTGGCCGAGGTGGTGCGGGCCTGTGCCGCAGAGCGGGTCGCGTTGGTGCCCTATGGCGGTGGCACCGGGCTGGTTGGCGGGCAGGTCGCGCGGGAATTGGTGCCGGTGATCCTGTCGTTGGAGCGGATGCGCGCGCTGCGCGGCGTGTATGCCGAAGAAAATGTATTGGTGGCCGAGGCCGGGGCGGTTTTGGCCGATGTGCAGGACGCGGCCGAGGCGGCGGGGCTTTTGTTTCCGCTTTCGTTGGCCTCGCAGGGGTCGGCACAGATTGGCGGGTTGTTGTCCACCAATGCGGGCGGGGTGAATGTGTTGCGTTATGGCACGGCGCGCGAGCTGTGTCTGGGGCTTGAGGCTGTGCTGCCGGAT
>CAYSBG010000066.1:0-8708 GCA_964429125.1 uncultured Aliiroseovarius sp. | reverse complement strand
TCTCAAACCGGGGCTTGCGGTGGTTCTGGTCGGGGAAGATCCGGCAAGCCAGGTATATGTGCGCTCCAAGGGCAAGATGACTGTCGAGGTCGGGATGAACTCCTTTGAGCATCGTCTAGAAGCAGATACGCCCGAGGCTGACCTGCTGGCGCTGATTGCGCAATTGAACGCCGACCCGGCGGTGCATGGTATTCTGGTGCAACTGCCGGTGCCTGACCATATCGACGAGGCCAAGGTGATCAACGCCATCACCCCGGAAAAAGACGTGGACGGCTTTACCCTGGCCAATGTCGGGCGTTTGGCCACTGGGCAAAAATCCATGGTCCCCTGTACGCCACTTGGCTGTCTGATGCTGCTGCGCGACCTACACGGCAGCCTGTCGGGGCTGGACGCGGTGGTAATCGGGCGGTCCAACATCGTTGGCAAGCCGATGGCGCAGCTGTTGCTGGGCGATAGCTGCACCGTGACCATTGCCCATAGCCGCACAAGGGACCTGCCCGATGTGGTGCGCCGCGCCGACATAGTTGTGGCGGCGGTGGGGCGGCCGGAAATGGTGCCGGGCGACTGGATCAAACCCGGGGCCACGGTGATTGACGTGGGGATCAACCGGCTGGACGCGCCCGAACGTGGCCCGGGCAAGACCCGGTTGGTTGGCGACGTGGAGTTTGCTTCGGCCGCGCAGGTGGCGGGGGCAATTACCCCGGTGCCGGGAGGGGTTGGGCCAATGACCATCGCCTGTCTGCTGGCCAACACGCTGACCGCCTGTTGTCGGGCCAATGGGCTGGACGAGCCCGAGGGGCTGACGGCCTGAAGCCGCCCATTATGAAGGGAGAGGTGCCCCGGGCGTTGCGGGTTCAGTCGTCAAAGGAAGGCGTGCGTTTTTCGAAACTGGCCATCACCGCTTCCATCTGGTTTGGCTTGCCGATCAAGCTTTCCTGGGCACGGGCCTCGGCCAGCAGCAGGTCGGCGTCGTCCAGGTATGTCGCCTCGTGCAACAGCCCCTTTGCGGCACGGACCGCATCGGGCGAGCGAGTGGCGATTTCGTGGGCCAGTTCACTGGCGCGGGCCAGCGGGTCCTCGGCCAGCTCGGTGACCAGCCCCCAGCTCAAGGCGGCCTGGGCGTCGAATATTTCGCCGGTATAGGTCAGGCGCGCCATGATATCGGCGCGTAGCAGGCGGCGCATGGCCACCATGCCGCCCATATCCGGCACCAGGCCCCATTTGGCTTCCATTACCGACAGTTTTGCCCCCGGTGCGGCCACGCGGATGTCCACTCCCAACGCGATTTGCAGCCCGCCACCGAACGCGTAACCGTCGATTGCTGCAATGACCGGCACCGGCATGTCGGCCCACAGGGTCGACACCCGCTGAAACAGGTTTGAGATGCCGTGGGAGCGGCGCATGATCCCGCCCTCTTTGGCGGCAAAAGCCGCGATCTTGCCCATGGCCGAGATGTCCAGCCCGGCGCAGAAAACCCCGCCTTCCCCCCGCAAGACCACTGCGCGCAGCCCTTTGCGGTCCATCAGCGCCTCGCCGGTGGCGACAAGGGCATGCATCAAGTCGATATCCAGCGCATTCATCTTCTCTGGCCGGTTCAGGGTAAGCGTCGTAATGGCGCCGTCATGGGCGGTTTTTACCAGGTCAGTCATGGGGTTCTCCGATCGGGACATGCACGTGTGCGAGGGTTGAATTGTGCGCGTATTTCAATGTTTCTCAAGCCCGAAATGCCGGGAACGCTTCGTAACACGCATAAACCCATGCCCGCGTGCGCGCGGGTTCTGGCCGTTCCACGCGGGTCGCAGAGGGGTGCAATCCGGCCCGGCGCGCAAGTTAAGGGGCGGGACAGCCAAGAAACGACGCTGAACCCATCTGCCGGAAACCTGCTTCGGCAGCTCTAACGCATTGGAATGGCCACTGGATTTGGCCCGGTCAGCACCGCGATAGCCTCGCGGCGCATCAGCCGCAACAAGGCAGCATCCTGGTGGCGCAGCCCCCCGGTATATGTACCGTATGCGGGCAGAATAACCCGGTCACTATCGACCAGCATGGCTGGACGGCTAAGGCCCTTGCCGCGCAGGTTAAGCTGCGCTTTTGGGTGATAATGGCCGGATATCTCTGCGGCGGCGCCGGGCTTGGCGATATGGCGGAAATGCAGCGGCGGTTGGTATAATTCGGCCAGATGGGTGCCACCAAATCGCACTGGCCCCGGATCGTGATTTCCCTCGATCCAAACCCAGCGACGCCCGGCCATCAGTCGGATCAGCCAAAGGCTTTCAGTGTCGTCCAGATTGTTGGCAGCGTCCAGATCGTCAAAGGAATCTCCCAGGCAAACCACCACCTCGGCGGCGGTGGAATTGATATCGCTTTCCAGCCGGCTCAGGGTCTCGTGCACCTCATAGGGCGGCAGGAATGCTCCGCCGCGTCGTGCCATGCGTTCGCTTTTGCCGAAATGCAAGTCCGAGACACACAGTAAATGCTGCCCCCCCCACCACAATGCGCCACTGGGCAGCAATGTCAGCTCGGCCCCACCAAACAGGAAATTATATCCACCCATGCATTAGACTTACCCGGTCAGCGTAGGGTGAGCAATATGCCCACCACCAGCCTTGAAGCGTGCACGAAGCGCTGGTCGGGCACGAAATACATCAGGCAAGCCCGGCCGCATGCATCAGTTTTGCCGCCTCCGCCGCCAGGAGGGTTTCTGTGGCCGCACCCTCGATTGGCACCCGGCCAACTTCGAGCAACAAGGGCGCGGCAAACGGGGTGATCTGGGCGATCTCCAGGTGGTCGATCGCCCCGTGTGCGCGTTCCAGCAGGTCGCGCAACCGGTCAAATCCTATCAGCCCGGCAAGGGCCTCGCGCCGGGTGATGTCCAAAAGCAGGTGGTTCGGATCATATTTTCGCAATGTGTTGTACAGGATATCGGTGCTGAAGGTCGCCTGCCGCCCTGTACGGGTGGCGCCGGGAGTTTTACGCGGTGTTAGCCCGGCAATCGTTGCCACGCTGCGAAATCCACGTTTCATCAACGCATTTTCCGCAAGCCAGGTATCGAGGTCATCCTCTAAACCTCGCGGATCAAACAGGGGCGCGATGTCGATGATTGGCGCCAGGCTCCATATTAGCACCGCGTAATCTGTGGCGACAAAACCCAGCGGGCCAAGTCCCGCGCGCTCCATGCGCCGGGTCAGGATCAGACCCAATGTTTGCAGGGCGCCGCGACCTGCGAAACCGTAAATACAGCTGTGGGCGCGGCCTTCGTGTTCAAAGCTTTCCACCAGTAACCGGCCCGGACGGGGAAGGCGCGAAACCTGTGCCTGCAAGGCGATCCAGTCCTGCGTATGGGCAGGGAGGTGGGACGGGTCGTCGCGCTGCAATAGCGCCAGAATACGGGTGCTCAACTGGGTTGAAGTCGAGAATTTGGTGCCCATGAAAACGGCGACTTTAGGTTTTTTGCCGCGTGATGCGCTTACTTGGACCACAAGTTCTTTCAAGGTTTCGAAACGCACGATCTGCCCACCAATCAGGAAAGTGTCTCCGGGCACCAGACTGGCGGCAAAATTCTCCTCGACTTCCCCAAGTGCACGCCCTCCCCGGCCTTTCAATCGCACTTTCAGGGTGTCCGTATCGGCGATCGTGCCGATATTCATGCGGATGTCACGCGCCGTGCGCGGGTCGCGTAATTGCCACAGCCCATCCGCATTCTGGCGCAGTCTTTGCCAGCGATCATAGGCTTTGAGCGCGTAGCCACCGGTGGCGACAAAGTCCAGGCAGGCGTCAAACGCGGCGCGTTTAAGGGTGGTGTAAGGTCCTGCGTTAATGACTTCGCCATACAAGGCATTGGCGTCGAACGGGCCGCAAGCGGCGCGAATCAGGATATGCTGGCACAGGACGTCAAGCGCGCCAGGCCCCCGGGGGTCGCCATCCAGGTCATTGGCGCGCGCGGCCTCGATTGCCGCCTGGCATTCGAGTACCTCCCAGCGATTAGCCGGTAAAATCAGTGCCTTGGATGGGGCTTTATATTGGTGATTGGCCCGCCCGATACGTTGCACCAGGCGTTTCACATTTTTGGGTGCGCCGATCTGGATGACAAGATCAATATCCCCCCAGTCAAGACCCAGGTCAAGGCTGCCGGTGCAGACAATGGCCCTGAGCGCGCCGGCAACCATTGCCGCCTCGACTTTTTCGCGTTGCGCGCGCGCAAGCGAACCATGGTGAATGGCGATAGGCAAAGCTTTGGAGTTGGCGAGCCATAAATGGTGAAAGAAAATTTCAGCTTGAGCGCGGGTGTTGTGGAAAATCAAAGTCGTTTTGTGCGCGTTGACCTGTTGCAGAACCTCGGCAATCGCATACCGCCCACCGCCGCCGGACCAGGGCGGAGGTGTGGCGGTTTCCAACATGGTAATCTCCGGGGGAGGGCCCGAATCTGCCTGCAGAATGGCGCATTGTGGATGCAGGAAAGCGGCCAGGGCCGGGGGATCTTCGACCGTGGCGGAAAGTCCGGTCAGGCAAATGTTTGGGGCGATCGCGTGCAAGCGGCTGAGCGCCAACATCAATTGGTCGCCACGTTTGCTTTCGGCCAAGGCGTGCAGTTCATCAACCACCACACGCCGCAACCCGGCGAATATGCGCGGGGCATCAGGATAGGACACCAGTAGCGCAAGGCTCTCAGGGGTGGTCAGCAGAATATGCGGCGGGTCGGCGCGTTGTGCTTTCTTGCGGGTTTGACTTGTATCGCCCGAGCGGTCCTCGACGCGAATGCAAAGCTGCATATCCGCGATTGGTGTTTTGAGGTTGCGACGCATATCGGCGGCAAGGGCTTTCAGGGGAGAAATGTATAAAGTGTGCAATCCAGGAGCGGGGTTTGTGCCCAATTCCACCAATGTAGGTAGGAATCCTGCAAGAGTTTTGCCACCACCAGTTGGTGCGATCAACAAGGTAGCTGGTGCCTGAGCGTGCTGGAGCATTGCCATTTGGTGCGGGTGTGGCGACCAGTCCCGGGCGGCAAACCACGCCTGAAAGGAAGGGGGCAGGGTGCTCATATTGTCAGCCTACCGTAGGTCAGCGAGCGGGGAAATGATAAAGTGCGGCGGCGGTTTGGAGCACGCGCGTTTCAGATTGAATAGGCCAGCCGCAGTCCGCCCCAATGGCGGCCATTGACAAAAATAGGCGCTGACAGATCTTTCATCATGACGAAATTCCCACCGCCCATATCGCGACGATAGACTTGCAGCAAAAACGGTTGGGTATTCCGCCCGGCCTTGAGCCCGACCCGATCATCAAATATGCGCCGGTTACGGCAATTGGCCATGTTCCAATCAGGATCCGGCCCTTGAGGCTTGGAGAATTTCAGGTTGTGGGTGGGAAGGTAGCCCTCGGTGTTGACCGCCGCGCAAAACACCACCCGTTCGTCAAGTTCCAGTACTGGCTCCTGAATTGCCGGAAGTACCTTGTCGGTGAAGCCGGTAAACGGGGCAAGTACCTGCTGCGGATCGCTGCCCGGGACTTCAGTGTAATGGTGGGAAAACAATTCCTCCATTGTTATCAGCCCATTTTGAACACCATTTTCAAACTCCCGAGATATCTCCGCCACCAGGGTACCAATTTCGGATATCATCCGCGCATCCGGGGTGTGCCCACCTAGTCCAACGGCGGCCTGGATCATGCTTTCCCCCCGATCGACCAGCATGTTGCCTTGGGCACGCATCTGGCGAATGCCGCTGGCTGTATCTTCAAGCTCATTTCCCATTTGCGAAAAGGATTGCTGAAATTCTTCAATCGCGGTGCCGGTTTGGGTGGCGCTGGAATGAATGGCGTGGGCTTCATCATAGATGGTTTGCACATGCGAAGCGATGGCGCTCAGGGCCTGGTCGGTTTCGTCTGCTTCTTTAAGCACATTCCCGGCGTTTTCGCCGGCCTGATTGGCCTGCACACGGATATCGCCAACGTTTTCAACCAGCGAAGAAATGTTGCTGTCTATACCTGCGGCCGCGCCGGCCGTTTTGCGTGACAACTCATTTATCGCTTCGGCAACAACCGCAAAACCGCGCCCGGCATCGCCTGCACGGGCGGCTTCGATCTTGGCGTTTATGGCCAGGATGTTTACCTGTGCGGCGATGGCCGATATCGAAGCGTTGGAGGCCCGGGTGTTTTCCAGTGTTTCCTCGATCGCGGTGACGCGCGCGTCAAGCGACTGCACCCATGCGGCCAGATCCTGCACCCGCGCGCCAGCCCCCCGGATGGCGGCGACAGAATTTTCGACCGCCCCCAGCGTGGTGGTGATGGTATCCCCGACTGCGGAAATTGCCCGTTGCACCGCCGCGTTGCCGTCCATCATGCGCCGAGCACCGGTATCGACCTTCTGCAGCATGCGCATGACCCGACCGGTGTTCTGTTCGATCTGATACATGGTTATGGCCAGTTCGACCGTCTCAAAGCTAAGCTTGGAAGCGGTGTTGGAAATTATGTCGAGTTTGTCGCTTCCAGCCGAGGAGGAAGTGAGCGCGCGGGAATGGTGCATGTGTGTCTCCGGGTGATCGCGCGTCCTTTTTACGGCCTGCGCCTTTCCCCAAAGTTAACTGCTGCGTTTTTCGCGGATTTTGTTTCAGTGCTCGATTTGTTCTTCGCGCACAAACATGTTCGCCCATGCCCGGTCGATCAGATCCGGGTTCATCTGCGGTGGGATTCCCTCAAAATCACAAATGGCAAGCATTTGATCTATAAGGAAAACAGGTTGGTAATTGGCGTAAATATTGTCGATGGTCGGGTATTTGGTCTTGAGCAGATGAATAAGCGCGGCCTCGTCCAGTGCCAGATTTTTCTTGCGCGCCACCATGGCAAAGATTTTCAGGAAATCTTCCTGGCCGGGCCCATCAATCTTGATCTTGAAAAAGATCCGACGCAGGGCGGCCTTGTCAAAAATCTCGTTCGGGTGGAAGTTGGTTGAAAAGATCACCAGGGTATCAAACGGCACTTCGAATTTCTCGCCCGATTGCAGGGCGAGAATGTCCTTGTTTTCCTCTAGCGGGACGATCCAGCGGTTGATCAGCGCCTGAGGCGGCTCGGACTGGCGGCCAAGGTCGTCCACGATGAAAACCCCACCGGTGGATTTGAGCTGCAACGGTGCCTGATAGGTGCGCGAGGTCGGGTTATAGACCAGATCAAGCATATCCAATGTCAGCTCGCCGCCGGTGATCACCGTGGGCCTTTCACACAGGACATAACGACGGTCGAAACGATTGGCATCTCTGCGCAGGGCATTAGGATCGGCTACGGCCTCGGCAGCGGCACTATGCACGATTGGGTCGTATACCGTGATGACCTGACCGGCGTATTCAATCGCCCGGGGGACATAGATCCGATCCCCCAATGCATCACGTATGCCATTGGAAATGCTGGATTTACCATTTCCCGGCGGGCCGTACATCAGGATGGAGCGCCCGGCGGATACTGCGGGTCCCAACTGATCCAGAAGGTCGGGCGGCAGTACCAAATCCCCCATGGCCCCGGTTAGCTGGGCGCGGGTCATCTGGATATTGCGAATGGATTGGCGTTTCACCTGCGCACCGTATTGCGCCATTGGTACCGGCATGGCGCCGTAGTATTCGGACTGGCCCAAAGCATCCAGCGCCCGGGCCTTGCCTGCATCGGTCAGTCGATACCCCATTTCGGCGCCGGAATTGGCGTGCATGGTACCGGTCGCCTCGACCAGCCCCTGACTACGACCCTGATCAATCAACTCCTGCACGACGCGGGCCGGGATGCACAGCACCTCTTCCAGCGCCGAGATTTCCTCGCGGTTGGTACGAAACATGGTTTTCAACAGAATATCGCGCATCATCACCACGTTAAGGCCAATGTCTGCCATGCTGCGCGCAGCCGGGGGGGCCATCACAGTGCTGTTTTGGATATTCATGTTACCGCTCTTGTTTTTTGCCTGTTTTTCACGATTCTACCCGGGTAGACGCGTTATCACAACACAAACCGCAAATCGGTTTTTGCAATACGCAGTATCCGCGCGTAAGATTGCCAAAAAATGAAGAAATACATGAGCAAGAACAGGGCAGGGCATGAAACAGGTGAACAAAGGCTATCTGGCCGGATTTCTGGCAGTTTTGACAGCACTTCTGGGCGGTGTAGCATTGGCCAAGGGCGGCATCTATATCGGCAAACATGAGGGAGACACGCTGCATCTGTTGCAGATAGTGTTGCGGATGGCCAATGGCGAGTGGCCGCATCTGAATTTTCACACACCAATAGGTGCGCTGGCGGTGGCGCCTATTGCGGGGTTCGTGCGCGCCGGGCTGGGAGTGGGCATGGCATTTTTGGCCGCCCAGGTGTTGGTGGCAGCATTATTGCTTCCGGCGATATGGTATGTGGCCTGGAGCCGGTTTCGCGGGCTATCGGCCTATGCTTTTGGGGCGATGGTGTTGATCTTGCTGCTGGCGCTGGTACACGCAGAGAGCGATCCAATCGTCTCGGTATCGATGCATTACAACCGCTGGAGCTGGGCAATTGCCTTTTTGGTGATCGCCGTGGCCATGCTCGAGGCGCAGGAACAAACCCGCGGCGGGGATTGGCTTGAGGGGGTCATCATCGGCCTTGGATTTGCTGCCTTGGCGTTGATCAAAGTGACCTATCTGGTCGGATTTGCCCCGGGTGTGCTGGTATTGTTGATCTCCAGACGGGCCTGGTCGGTTTTGGCAATTGCT
>CAYSBG010000065.1:0-8770 GCA_964429125.1 uncultured Aliiroseovarius sp. | reverse complement strand
ATCAACTCGCTGTTTTCGCGGCGCGAGGTGCCCGACAACCTGTGGATCAAATGCCCGGAATGCGGCACTATGCTGTTTCACCGCGAATATGCAGAGAGCCTGCATGTCTGTACCGATTGCGGAAACCACATGGCGATTTCCCCGCGCGAGCGCTTTGAAACCTTGTTTGACGGTGGCATATTTACCGAAATCGAGGTGCCGGATGCCGTTGACGACCCGCTGAATTTCCGAGATCAGAAAAAATACCCGGATCGCATGAAAGCCGCCCAAAAGAACACCGGGGAAAAAGAAGCCATGCTGGTCGCCGAGGGGGAAATTGGCCGCACGCCAATCGTTGCCGCCGGACAGGATTTTCGCTTCATGGGCGGCAGTATGGGCATGTTTGTCGGCAATGCCATGATTGCCGCCGCCACCCGCGCAATCGAGTTGAAACGGCCGCTGGTATTGTTTGCCGCCGCTGGGGGCGCTCGCATGCAGGAGGGCATCCTGTCGCTCATGCAAATGCCACGCACCACCATCGCCGTGCAAATGCTCAAAGAGGCGGGCCTTCCCTATATCGTGGTTTTGACCCATCCAACCACTGGCGGCGTGACCGCGTCCTATGCCATGCTTGGCGACGTTCATATTGCCGAGCCCAACGCGTTGATCTGTTTTGCCGGGCCACGGGTCATTCAGCAAACCATCGGCGAAAAGCTTCCCGAGGGTTTCCAGCGCGCTGAATACCTGCTTGACCACGGTATGCTTGACCGGGTGACCCCGCGTGGCCAGCTTAAGGACGAGTTGGTGACCATTTTGCGCATCCTGCTGCGCACCGGCCGGCGCGTACTTGGCGACCTGCCCGCGCCGGATCCCAAGATCGCCGAAAAACCTGGGGCAAAGCGCCCTGCCGAGGCCACCGTCAAACCTGTCGCCAGCAAAGAGCCGAACGCCGCGTTGAAGAATGCCGCCAAGAAGGCCGCAAAAAAGTGAGCACGTCGGGGCCGGTGGGCAGTGACCTCATCCTGGAACGGATGATGTCACTACACCCTAAACTGCTTGATCTCACCCTGGACCGGGTGCATCGGCTTCTGGCCACGCTTGACCATCCCGAACGACGCCTGCCGCCGGTGATCCATCTGGCCGGAACCAACGGCAAAGGCTCGACCCAGGCGATGATCCGCGCCGGGCTGGAGGCCGCCGGCAAACGTGTCCACGCCTATACTTCGCCGCATCTCGCGCGGTTTCACGAGCGGATCCGGCTGGCGGGGGAGTTGATTTCCGAGGAAAGGCTGACCTCCTACCTGGATCGCTGTCTGCTCGCCAATGGCGACACCCCGATCACCTATTTCGAGATCACCACTGCCGCCGCATTTCTTGCTTTTGCCGAGACACCGGCAGATTATCTTTTGCTGGAAACCGGGCTGGGTGGGCGGCTGGATACGACAAATGTCGTCGACCGGCCGGCGTTGACTGTGATCACACCGATTTCCATCGACCATACCCAATTCCTGGGCGAAACCCTTGCCGAGATCGCCTTCGAGAAGGCCGGGATTCTCAAACGGCGGGTGCCCTGTGTAGTTGGTCCGCAACCCGACGCCGCCATGGAGGTGATCGAGGCGCAGGCCGCCCGTTTGGGCGCACCGCTCATCGCCCAGGGGCAAGAATGGCACGTTGGTCGCGAACACGGGCGAATGGTGTTTCAAGACGAGGACGGCTTGCTTGACCTGCCGGCGCCCAACCTCATTGGCGCGCATCAGTTTGACAATGCCGGTGCCGCAATTGCCGCCCTGCGTACCCTTGGCTTTGACACAATGGCGTGTGAAGCTGCCGTTACCAAGGCGCAATGGCCGGCACGGATGCAGCGGCTGCGTTTCGGCCCGTTGGTCGAGGCCGCCGGGGCATGCGAACTATGGCTTGATGGCGGGCACAATCCGGCGGCTGGGGAGGCATTGGCCGAAGTCCTCGCCAACCTGCCGCCGCGCCCGACGATTCTTGTTTGCGGCATGTTGAAGACCAAAGATATTGCCGGTTTCCTGCGCCCTTTGAGTACATTTGCCAACGAACTCGTTGCCGTCGAGATTACCGATGAACCCGCCACACTCTCTGCCGAGGAAACTGCCAGTTTCGCCCGTGAAGTCGGCCTGAAAACCACTACTGCGCCGGACCCGACCACGGCAATTGCCGACATTGCCTCCCGCGTTCCTAATGCGCGGATCATGATTTGTGGCTCGCTTTATCTGGCCGGCCTGATACTTCGCGAAAACGGCTGATCTCCCTCAAACGCGTCGAAACGCATCACTTTTTGTGTGTGATCACAAAAACTTTTTTTCGACTGGAGCCGAAAAATCACTGCACTTTCGATTCAACCCACGGAAAGGACTCAGTTTTTCGGCAATAATCCGGTGTAGCCTATGGCTGCCCCCTGAATATTGACGAAATCAAGTAAATAACACAATATGTCGGCATAAATCGAGGAAGAGGCACCTCACCAAGAAAAATAACGACCTGTCGAGCAAGACAGACGGACAGGGGGACAGTAGATGTTTCGGTTGCTTTGCAGCGCCATGATCGTTTTTGTGATCACAAGTGTACAGGCCACGGCGCAGGACGTCCGGATAACACCGGAGCTGGAGACGTTTAGAGTCTCGATCAATGGTACCTTGATCGAGATTTCGCGTATTCAGGATACAACAAACCGGCTCACATCCGACTTCTCCAAAACATCTCGCCCCTGTCCACCTTTTTGCATCCACGCCATGTCGGCAGCGCCTGGTGTGGCCACCATCGGCGAACTTGAGGTGCTGAGTTTCCTGGAAACCAAGGTTGCAAACGGGCAGGGCCTTCTGGTGGATGCCCGTGTCCCGGAATGGTTTGCCAAAGGGACGATCCCCGGTGCTGTGAATATTCCGTTTCCTACGCTTGAGGAGACCAATCCGTTCCGCGATGAAATCCTCAAAGCGATAGGCGCCGTCGCCCTGGGTGCGCCCGGCGATGATGAATGGAATTTTGACAACGCAATGGACCTGGCATTGTTTTGCAACGGGCCCTGGTGTGACCAAAGCCCCCGCGCCATTCGCGCCCTGATCGCTGTAGGCTATCCCCCCAGCAAGCTCTCGTACTATCGCGGTGGCATCCAGATGTGGATGCTACTTGGCTTGACCATCAGAGAATCAAACTCGTGAACGGAGACATTTCATGCGTGTCCTGCTGATCCTTTTCCCGTTTCTTCTGGCGATCGGCGGGCTGGTTTTCCTGCAAACCGGGTTGTTCGCCCCGGACCCGGCACCAATGGCCAGCGCCAACACCCCCGTAATGGCGCTGTCGGACGTGACCCAGGTCGTTGCACGCATCCCCAAGGATGAGCCCACCGGCCAAACGCGCCCGGTTCCGCGACCGACCGCTTCGGGGGCCGGGATTGGCGAGCTGCAGAATTTGACCTTCAATGTCTTGGCGGGCCTTGGCATGGTCCCGGAAACTTCCGCCGCGCCAGCGGCCGCAGCCGATCCGGACAACGAGATGAAAAGCCTTACCATGGCGGTCCTTACCGGATTGTCAGTCGGGGCACCTGGCGCCCCTTCCCCGCAGCAGGTGCCCGAAAACCTGCCGCTGGCAGAGTTGGTCGCCCGCGCGGTGAGTCAGGGACAGTCCGACGCCTACCTGGACGCAGTGCTGAACGAAGCCGCCGATACCGGGCAGATTTCCATTCCCGGAGCTTTACGCACATCCGAAGGCCGGGTCGATACCGATGCCTTGCTGCGCGCCCTGATTTTGGCCAATACTGATGGCGCATTGGCACAAATCCCCGACGACGTCATACCCACGGGTCAAGGCGTCGAGGTTCGCGTGGTCCAAGAGGCCGGCGAAACCGTTCCCTACTATTTTTACACGGTACAAACGGGAGATTCCCTGGGGGCAATAGCGCAAAATTTCTATGGCGATGCAGCCTTCTACAAAGTGATCTTCGAGGCCAACCGCCGCTTGCTCTCGACGCCCAACCGGATCAAGTCGGGTCAGCGCCTGCGCATACCGACCCGCGGGTAAAACCTTTCGCAAGACCCTAAACTCGATTTTCAAAGCATCCGCAGAAAACCAAATTCTTGGCCGTGCGTTTTCAAGGCGGCTTATCTGTAGTGGTTCAGACCTGATCTGACAGTAACCGTTTTTCTCACTGCAGTTTTACACGCCCCAAGTCTCCCCCTGCATTTCCATCAGGCGGGATGCAGTTCGCTCGAACTCGAACGCGCCGTCGCCCTCAACATACAGGAGATGCGGCGGTGCGGCGGCCGAAATGATCAAACGCACCCGCGCCTCGTAAAGCGCGTCGATCAGAGTGACGAACCGCCGGGCTTCGTTAAAGTTTTGTCGTCCCAGTTGCGGGATGTTCTCCAATAGCAGTACCCGAACATGCGCGCCGATTGCCAGGAAATCCGCCGGACCCAGCGGTTGCCCGCACAATGCGTGAAATCCGACCCGCGCCACCCCGTTGCGAAAGACCGGCAAACACAGCTTGCGCCCCTTTACGTCAAGCTCCAACGGCGCCCCCTCTCCGCCGGCGAGATCCTCCCAGATCCGATCAATCTGCGCCCGGGCCTTCGCATTCGCGGGGCTGAAATACATTGGCGCACCGGTAAGACGCGCCTGCCGGTAATCCGTAGCGCTGGTCAATTCATGAACCACCAGTTTGTTCTTGAGAAACGTAATGAAAGGCAGGAATAATTGCCGGTTAAGCCCATCTTTGTACAAGTCATCGGGAGGTCGGTTTGATGTGGTGACAATCACCACACCGGCCTCCACCAGCTTCTCGAACAAGCGCCCGACGACCATGGCATCGGTAATGTCAGTTATCTGCATCTCGTCAAAGGCCAGCACGCGCAAATTGGCGACCATGCGCGCGGCAACCGGCTCCAACGCATCTTCAACCTCGGTCAAACGGGCCGCATGCAACCCGGCATGCACTTCCTGCATGAACGCGTGAAAATGTACCCGGCGCTTCTCGGTTATTTGCAGGTTTTCGATGAACATATCCATCAGCATCGACTTGCCACGACCAACACCGCCCCACAAATATAGCCCTTGAGGAACCTCCTCTGGCGTATGGAACAACCCGCCAAGGATGCCGCGCCGTCGGCCGGCCGTCCGCTGTAAATGGGTGCGCACATCCTCCAACATAGGCAACACGGCCTCCTGCGCCGGGTCGGCGTGCAATTCACCTGCCGTCACTTTTCGTGCGTAAATCTCCTGCAGAGTTTCGCCCATATGTGCCTCTTTACTGATTGCCATTTTCCCCGGGACCGGCCTGCGTACCCTCGCCGTCAAACCGGCAAGGCAGTGGTCTTGAATACGGTGCGCAACGCGAAACTCGACTGCATGCCCTGAACCCCGGGAAGCCGGGCAAGATACTGGCGATGTATTCTGGCGAAATCTTCTGTATCCGCGGCGACGACCTTTAGCATGTAGTCCGCCGAGCCTGCCATCAGGTGACATTCCAACACGTCCGGCACCAATGCCACCTGCCGCTCAAATGCCTCCAGAACTTCGTCAGCCTGCCCCGACAGGGTGATTTCAACGAAAACCGTGGTCGGGCAACCCAGCTTGCGCGCATCCAGCAGCGCAACATAGTCGCGAATATATCCCTCCCCCTCCAATCGCTGCACCCGGCGGTGACAGGCCGAGGGGGACAGATTCACCTTGTCCGAAAGGTCCGCATTGGAAATCCTTCCGGTCTTTTGCATCGCTCTGAGAATCCGACGATCTATGCTGTCTAACTGCATTTTCTAACACATTCCTTGCGTGTTTTTTCGATTTTACGCTGGTAATCACCGCAACCGTACGCTTTCACGCCAAATATTTCAAAACAATTGCGCAGTTGCGTGCGTAAAAGTGCCGCAGTACCACCCCGCGTAGCAAATCGGAGAAACCTATGCTTATCGGATGCCCAAAAGAGATCAAGCCTCAGGAATATCGCGTCGGGCTTACCCCGAACGCCGCGCGCGAAGCAATTTCCCATGGTCACAGCGTTATTGTCGAAACCCTCGCAGGCGCCGGCGCGGGGTTTCCTGACAGCGACTACAGTGACGCCGGTGTTGAAATCGTCGCAACCGCCAAAGAAGTTTTTGCCCGCGCCGACATGATCGTCAAAGTAAAGGAACCGCAAGCGGTAGAGCGGAAAATGCTGCGTAAGGACCAGGTATTGTTTACCTATCTGCACCTTGCACCGGACCCGGATCAAACCAATGATCTGCTCGCCTCGGGCGTCACCGCCATTGCCTATGAGACCGTGACCGACGCACAGGGCGGCCTGCCGCTGCTGGCGCCGATGAGCGAAGTGGCCGGCAAACTCGCACCCCAAGTCGGTGCCTGGACGTTGCAAAAGGCCAATGGCGGCCGCGGTGTTCTGATGGGGGGTGTTCCGGGTGTTGGCCCGGCTCGGGTTGTTGTCATTGGCGGCGGTGTGGTCGGCACACATGCCGCGCGTGTTGCCGCCGGAATGGGCGCCGATGTCACTGTGCTCGACCGCTCGTTGCCCCGCCTGCGCTATCTGGACGACGTGTTCGGGCGAGATTTCAAATCTGCCTATGCTTCCGCTGGGAATACCCAGGAACTGGTCTACGCAGCCGATATGGTCGTCGGCGCGGTGCTGATCCCTGGCGCGGCGGCGCCCAAGCTGGTCAGTCGCGCCGATCTTGCCCATATGAAACCCGGCGCGGCCCTGGTCGACGTGGCCATTGATCAAGGCGGCTGTTTTGAAACAAGCCACGCCACAACCCACCAGGATCCGGTCTATGAGGTTGATGGCATCATGCATTATTGTGTTGCCAACATGCCCGGCGCGGTAGCGCGCACCGCAACCATCGCCCTTGGCAACGCGACCATGCCCTTCATGTTGGCACTGGCAGACAAGGGATGGCGGCAGGCCTGCGAGGATGATGCGCACCTGCTGGCCGGCCTTAATGTTCACGCCGGGCAGTTGACTCACTACGCGGTTGGCAAGGCATTGGGGATCGACGTTATTTCGCCAGCGCTGGCGCTCAAACAATAGCGGTTCCGTGGTTTGATGACGACACCTCGTGCGCGGGTACTGCCTTTCGCACGGGGCATCTGATTTGTGGTTGGCGTGAGCGCGCGCGGTTCTGTTTTTCTTAACCGATTGGCAACAGGCTTGCCCCTGGTACCAGGTGAGTCGCCTCAAGGGCGAAACACACAGCAAACGCTCTTGCGAGGCCCTGTGGAAACAGGGTTACCAAGGCATGCCAAACGGCCGGGCTTCATCGCCCCGCACCTCGAAGACGAGCATTTGCGCCAGGGCGGCGCCGCTCCCATCTCATTTGCCTGCCACGATGGCTGTAACCGGACGGGGAGATATTGCAAATACCTGGACCCTCTGGTTGGCAGGCCAGAGGCTTCAGGCCTGCGCTCAATCAGAAAGACCAGCCGACCCGTGCTAGAATGGTGCGGGTGTTGTTTGTTTGGACAAGACCCGGAAACGGTGATCCGGTTGTTCTGCGCACAAGGTATTCCATTCCCACGACGACATTGTCAGACACGGCGAAATCAACCCCGGCACCAAAATTGTATCCGCTGAGATTCCAGGCTGTGGAAGCGGAAAGGCGGTAGCGGCCGATCGAAGGCCCGGCAAATCCGTAGATCAGGGCCTTGTCCATGGCAATCCCGACACGGCCTTTCATATCCGCCAGATAAACAAACCCTTCTGCAGGCGTACCGCCAGTCGGAACGGCACGGGTTGAACCCAATCTGAATTCCAAGCCGTAAACCAGATTACCATTTTGCCAATTATGGCCACCAAAAATACCGTAAGCTGCGCCCGGGATCAGCGCGACGGTGAACCCCGGCGTGTAGGTCATCGTTCCCGATTGCGACCCCGCGTCAAGCCCAATATAGGAACCGCGCCAGTCGAACACAGGGTCAACGCTCACATCAATTGGTGGTTCAACAAACGGCGCGCCATAGCTTCCTGCCGAGGCGACACCGGCATTCAAACCGAAAAACACCGCAAGCGCGGTGATAACTTTTAAATAGCTTTTCATTTTCAGACCTTTGAAACTGCTTTCGTCGATCCCCCACTAAAGGGTACCGAACTTATCGTTTTCCTAAGGTGTTTTTTCGGAAATCCAGCAAGTAAAGAACTTGAAGTGGCAAAAAGGGCACATCTTGCGATGTGCCCCTTTGATGTTTTCCCTGACAGGATACGCCGCAGGTCGTGATTTACTTGGCCAATGCGTCGCGGATCTCGGTCAGCAGGTCGATTTCACTGGGACCCTTAGGGGCCTCGGGCGCGGCTTCTTCTTCCTTGGCGGCTGCGTCCTTGGCTTTGTTAACGCTTTTCACCAGCATGAACACGACAAAGGCAATGATCAGGAAATTGATCACCGCCATGATGAACGCGCCATAGGCGAAAACATTCGCCCCGGCTTCACGGGCTGCCGAAAGGCTGGTGCCGGCGGCAACATCGCCGCCCAGGACCACATATTTATTGGTAAAATCAACGCCCCCCATGAAGATGCCGACGAGCGGGTTTATCAGGTCAGCGACCATTGATTTGACGATAGCGGTAAAGGCCGCACCGATGATGATACCAACGGCCATGTCCATGACATTGCCTTTGGCGATAAAATCTTTGAATTCCTTGATCATATGTCCCTCTTTTCTGATCGCGCGATTATTTTCGTAGTGTTACGATATCACAAGATGTATTTTTGACCATATGGGCAAGGCGAAAAAGGGGAATTCTGGCGCATGTCTCCCCCGGTTCAGTCCGGCAGGGCACCGCTCA
>CAYSBG010000064.1:0-8780 GCA_964429125.1 uncultured Aliiroseovarius sp. | reverse complement strand
TGGATGAAGCCAATTTTCTGCCCGGTTTCCTCAAGACGCACATAACGCGCGGAGCCGCCGGTGCGCTCGGTCAGCGGGGTGAGTGTGTAGCGCCTGGCCAGCTCCTCGCGCAGCTCGTTCAGGGGCCAGAATTGACCCAGGCGCGCGGCCTCGTCCATATCGCCCATCGGCATGACTTCGATGAAGGTCAGGTCCAGGCGCTTGTTGGCGCAAAACTCTGTCAGATCAAAGAGTTCGTCCTGGTTGAAGTCGCGGATTGCTACCGCGTTGAGTTTGACGCGCAGCCCCGCTGCACATGCCGCGTCGATGCCCTCAAGCACCTGTTCCAGGCGCCCACGCCGGGTGATGCGGGCGAATTTGTCCGCCTGTAGCGTGTCCAGAGAAACGTTCACCCGACGCATTCCCGCAGCATATAACGCGTCGGCAAATTTGGCCAATTGCGAGCCGTTGGTGGTGAGCGTCAGTTCCTTGAGCGCGCCGCTTTCAAGGTGGCGTGACATGGCGTCAAAGAACGCCATGATGCCCCGGCGCACCAGTGGCTCGCCGCCGGTGATACGCAATTTGGTCACGCCAGAGCCGATAAATGCCGAGGCCATGCGGTCGAGTTCTTCGAGCGTGAGCAAATCGCGTTTGGGCAAAAACGTCATCTCCTCGCTCATGCAATAGGTGCAGCGGAAATCACACCGGTCGGTCACAGACAGCCGCAGATAGGTGATCGGCCGCAGAAATGGATCAATGAGCGGTTTTAGGGGCGCGTTTTGGGTCATGGGGCAAACCTATGCGCGCAACTTCGCCGGGGCAAGGGGCAATGCGTCCCGTTCCTGCCCGGTGGCGGTTGCCAAAAGTGGACAATTGGTCCAGTCTCGCCCCATGAAAAAGCGCCTTCCGGTCTCTGTTCTGTTTCTCCTGCTCGGGGCCTGTTCCCAAGGGTTGCCCCTGTTTGGCAGTCGCGGCGCGGAGGGCGGGCAAAGCGCGGCGATGACGCCGGGGCCTGACACTGTGCGTCCGGTGCCCCGGCCGGGTGAGGGGGCGCAAGCGCCGCCGCGCGATGCGGTCACCGTCGAACAATTCGACACCACCAGCGCCGCCGACCGCGCCGCTGCTGCGGATGCACAAGCCGTTGCGCACGAGGTAAATCTGGGCGTGACGATTGCCAGCCTGGGCAGTCCGGCCAAGCCGGGGTTCTGGCTGGAAACTCCCTTGGTGGACGCGCCGGCAAAAGGGCGGGTTGTCGCCGAAAACGGCGAGGCAGTGCTGGTCGATCTGGTGCCGTTGGATGCCCCGGATGGGGCCGGCAGCCGAATTTCCTTGGCGGCTTTGCGCCTGTTGGGGGTCGGGTTGACTGGCCTGCATGAAATGACGGTTTTCAAGCTCTGAAATGGCCAAGTATATCGCCCCCCGTATGATTTCGTCCCTTGGTGACTGGTCGCAAATGCGCGCCGATTTTCGCTGGCAGGTGCCCGCGTATTTCAACATTGCTAGCGCCTGTTGCGACGTTTGGGCTGCGGCCGATCCGGCGCGCACGGCATTGCAACATGTGGGCGAGGATGGGCGCGGGGAAAGCTGGAGCTTTGCGGCGTTAAAGATCGCCTCGGACCGCTTGGCCACATCTTTTGCCGCGCGCGGAATCTCGCCGGGCGACAGGGTCGCGGTGTTGCTGGGCCAGGGCCCGGAAGTGCTGATCACCCATTTCGCGGCACAGAAACTCGGCGCGATCGTGCTGCCGCTGTTTACCTTGTTTGGCCCGGACGCGCTGGCCTATCGGCTGGCCGACAGCGGCGCGCGACTGCTGGTTACCGACACCGATAACCTTGAAAAGATTCAGGAAATTCGCGCCGATTTGCGCCACCTTTCAGAGGTGTACGTGGTCGGGGGCGCCCCCGATCCGTTGCGCGATTTTCATGCAGAGATCCAGGCCTCCCGGCCGCTGGACCGCCCGGTAAAAACGCGCGCCGACGACCCGGCGCTGATGGTTTACACCTCCGGCACCACCGGCGCGCCCAAGGGGGTGTTGCACGCGCACCGGGTTCTTCTTGGCCATCTTCCGGCGATTGAGCTGCATCATGAGGGGTTCCCCAGGCAAGGCGACAAGGGCTGGACCCCGGCGGACTGGGCCTGGGTGGGCGGGCTGCTGGATCTGGCGCTGCCGTGCCTTTTTTACGGTGTGCCCCTGGTTAGCCACCGGATGCGCAAGTTCGACCCCGAGGCCGCTTTTGCATTGATCGGTCGCCACGAAATTCGCAACCTGTTCATGCCTCCCACCGCGTTGAAGTTGATGCAGGGAACCAGGGTGCCCGAGATGGTCAACTTGCGCTCCATCGGGTCGGGAGGCGAAAGCCTTGGTGCTGATCTGCTCGACTGGGGGCGGACTGCGTTGAATGTGCCAATCAACGAGCTTTATGGGCAAACCGAATGCAATCTGGTTCTGACCAGCGCGGCCGGATTTATGGAGGTCCGCCCGGGCTCGATGGGCCTTGCGGTGCCGGGTCACGATGTGGCGATTATCGATGCGCAAGGGCGCGTGCTCCCCGCCGGGGAGATCGGCGAAATCGCAGTCCGGCGCCCGGATCCGGTAATGTTTTTGCACTATTGGAACCAACCGGAAAAAACCGCCGCGAAATTTTCTGGCGATTGGCTGAAAACCGGCGATCTGGGGGTGCAGGATCAAGACGGATACTTCACCTTTGTCGCTCGGGATGACGATGTGATCACCTCGTCGGGCTACCGGATTGGCCCGTCAGAAATAGAGCATTGCATCGCCAGCCACCCGGATGTGGTCATGGTTGCCGTCGTCGGCGTGCCGGATCCGGTCCGCACCGAGGCGGTCAAGGCGGTGGTGGTGGCGCGCGCCGGGGCCGATCTATCCGGTCTGTCGCAAACGTTGAAGGAAAGGGTGCGCGCGCGCATCTCGCCACATGTGGCGCCGCGTATTGTCGAGTTTGCCGAGAGTCTGCCAATGACGGCAACCGGCAAGATCAAGCGCCGAGACCTGCGATAGCCCATTCATTCGGTGGGAAATATACCCAGCCAGATTGGTCGCAGGTCGTGTCTCAGAGGTATCTGGACGCTTCGCGCACAGCAAACGGTTTCATCTGCGCGCCATGGGTGTCCAGAAACATCCGCACCCGTGTCTGGTCGCGTTTTGACAGGTCGCGCAGCCACCAGCCGATAGCCTTCTGGATGAACCAGTCGGGATCGTCGACATATCCCGCAGCCCAGCCCAGCACCCGTTCGCGGATCTCAAGCTCTTCGGGCTTGGGCGTGCGTTGCCGGGTCCAGGGCAGCATGATTACCAACGCCGCGCGCCGGCTCCACATATGCGGCGAACGTGTCCAGGATTCGACCTGGTCCACCCGGCGCGGGTCGGCCTCGATCCGCTTGCGTCCGGCCATGCAGGCATGGTCGGCAATCGCCCATGAGTCAAACTCCGGCACCCATCCGGAAATCAGCTCCCATACCGCCTGATCCGGGCGAATGCGCGCCTGGGTCAACAGCTTGGCCGCGGCAATCCGGGCCTCGAAAATGTTGCTGTCCCACAGGCCTTTGGCCAGCGTCACCCGCTGCTGAACTGTCAGGGAGCGGCGCCAATTGCGGGCCATATCGTCCAAAACCGGATTGGCCACTCCGATCACCTCGCGACTCTGCTTGTGATAGGCTTTCATCCCTTCGGCCCGGCCCGGTTCGGCAGCCGCATGCAAGGCCTCCAACGCGGCTTCAGGTGTCATTCCCGGCCTCGCGCATATTGGTTGTAAAACCGCCGATTGAACGGCTGTTTTTCGCGCACGGAAGGGCGTTCCGGGCGCCGCTGATCTGAAAACCTGGGTTGGCCATGGGTTATTCGACAGTCACCGATTTCGCCAGATTACGCGGCTGATCCACGTCTTTCCCAAGCGCGATGGCCGCATGATAGGCAAGCATTTGTGCCGGGATGGCAAATAGAATTGGATGCAGCATTTCCGGCGATTCTGGCAGGCTGATCTGCTCAAGGCTGTCGTCTTGGCCGACGCGCCCGTCGGAAATCAACAACACCCGCCCGCCACGCGCCTTCACCTCTTCCATATTGGAAACGGTTTTATCAAACAATGCGTCGTGCGGTGCCAACACCACCGTTGGAGTGGCCTTGTCGATAAGCGCGATGGGGCCGTGTTTGAGCTCTCCGGACGGGTAGCCTTCTGCATGGATATAGCTCAACTCCTTGAGCTTGAGCGCGCCTTCCAGCGCCAGCGGATACATGTGCCCGCGGCCCAGGAACAACACGCTCTTGGCCTCGGCAAGCTCCGAAGCTGCATTTTTCACCGCGTCCTCGATGGACAAGGCATGGCTCATCAAGCCTGGCAGTTTTCGCATTTCGCCAAGATGGCGGGCCAGGGTTGCGTTGTCCATTTTTCCCCGGGCATGGGCGGCTTGCAGCGCCATGAGGGCGAAGGTCGTCAGCTGGCAGGTAAACGCTTTGGTCGACGCCACCGAAACCTCGACCCCGGCAAGGATTGGCACCGCAACATCGCTTTCGCGCGCGATCGAGCTTTCCGGGACATTGACCAACGAGGCGATCTTGTCGGCCTTTCCCTTGGCATAGCGAAGGGCTGCCAGCGTGTCGGCAGTTTCGCCAGACTGGCTGACAAAAAGCGCGACACTGCCCTCGGGAATTGGCGCTTCGCGATAGCGAAATTCGCTGGCGATATCGACATCCACCGGCAAGCGCGCATAGCGCTCGAACCAGTATTTTGCGGTCAGGCAGGCGATATGGGCGGTTCCACAGGCCACCAGAATCAGGCGCGAAATGCGGCTGAAATCCAACCCTTCCAACGGCAGGGTCACGTGGCTGTCGTCGCTGGCGGTATAGGCGTTGAGCACGTCGCCGATGACCGCCGGCTGTTCGGCAATTTCCTTGGCCATGTAGTGACGATACCCGGCCTTGCCAATTTGCGTGGCGTCAAGGTTCACTTTACGAAGCTCACGGTTGACGCGGGTGCCGTCAGCCGAGAAAATTTCAGCGCCGGCGCGGGTAATGATCGCCCGGTCCCCTTCCTCCAGATAGGTGATGCTATCGGTCATCGGTGCCAGGGCAATGGCGTCTGAGCCCACAAACATCTCTCCGTCGCCATGGCCGATTGCCAGTGGGCTGCCCTTGCGTGCTGCGATCAAAAGATCGCCCTCACCGTCGAACAGAAAACACAGGGCAAATGCGCCTTCGAGACGGGCCAAAGTGGCCTCTACGGCCTCTGCAGGCCCCATGCCCTGGTCCATGAATGAGGCGGTCAGCAAGACGACAATCTCGGTGTCGGTCTGGCTGTCGGCGCGCAGGCCTTTTGCCGCCAACTCGTCGCGGATAGAGCGGAAATTTTCGATGATGCCGTTATGCACGACGGCGACATTTCCGGACCGGTGGGGATGTGCATTGGCCTGCGTCGGCGCGCCGTGCGTGGCCCAGCGGGTATGGCCAATTCCTGCGCGCCCCTGAAGCGGGTCATGAACCAGATGGTCGGCCAGATTAACCAATTTCCCCACGGCGCGGCGGCGGTCCAGCCGTCCGGCATCATTTATTGTGGCGATCCCGGCACTGTCATAGCCGCGATACTCCAGCCGCTTTAACGCCTCGACCAGTAATGGTCCGGCCTCGTGGTTTCCCAATACGCCTACAATGCCACACATATCAGATTTCCCTCTATTTCTAGCTTTTCAATTAATTGTATTTTTCAAACATTTTATTGGCTCTCCTGCTGCTTTTTCTTTCGAGCATTTAACTTTTCGAACAATCGGCGGGCGAGTCCTGGTTTAATGAGCATCTCAGACCGGGCAATTGCCATGGCCCCGTCGTCGACATTTTGTGTAACCACGGTACCCGTCGCAGTCATCGCGTCGTCGCCGACGGACACCGGTGCCACCAAATATGTTCCGGTGCCAATAAACGCCCCGGCGCCAATATGCGTGTGGTGTTTCATCACCCCATCGTAATTGCAGGTGACACTGCCGGCGCCAATATTTGCCGCTTTGCCGACAAAGGCATCGCCTACATAGGACAGGTGGTTGACCTTGGCGCCGGCGCTGATCTGCGCATTTTTGATTTCGACAAAATTTCCAACTTTGGCGCCTTCCTCCAGCACGGTTCCGGGCCGCAGACGGCCATATGGGCCGACAACGGCCCCGCGCGAGACATGGGCGTCTTCGAGATGGGAAAACGCGCGTATACGGGCGCCGGTTTCAACCGTAACGCCGGGGCCGAATACCACATATGGTTCGATCGTGGCGTCGCGTCCCACCATAGTATCCAGCGCGAAAATCACGCTGTCAGGTGCGGCCATGGCGACCCCGTTGTCTAACGCAGCGCTGCGCGCGCGCGCCTGAAACGCCGCCTCGGCGGCCGCCAGTTCGGCGCGGGTGTTGATGCCGAGAGTCTCGGCCTCGTCGCAGGTCACGACCATCGCGCGCAGATCGCGCGCGGCGGCAATGGCAACGATATCGGTGAGGTAGTATTCGCCCGCTGCATTGTCATTCTTCACGGCCGCGACCAGTTCGAACAACAATGCGGCGGGCGCCATCAGCACCCCGCTGTTACACAAGGTGATGGCGCGCTCGGCCGCATTGGCGTCCTTGTATTCAACGATGCGTTCCAGGCGGTCGCCCTCAACCACCATGCGCCCATAGCGCCCGGGGTCTGAGGCTTCAAAGCCAAGCATGACCAGATCGGCGCGGGCACGGGCCTGTTGCATTTTCTCCAGAGTTTTCGGCGTAAGAAACGGGGTATCCCCGTACAGGACCAAGACGTCACCGGCAAAACCGTCAAGCGCGGCCTGGGCCTGGGCAACAGCATGGGCTGTGCCATTTTGCTCTGCCTGGCGGGCGGTGGTGATGTCGGGATCAAGGGCACGCGCGGCCTTCTCGACATCCGCTCCACCATGCCCGGTTACCAACACTACCCGCTCCGGCCCCAACGCCGTGCCGGCCCGCAACGCGTGGGCGAAAAGCGGAACGCCTGCCAGTTCATGCAGCACCTTTGGCCGTTCGGAATTCATCCGTGTACCCTGACCCGCGGCCAGAATGATCAAAGCTGTCGACATGGGTTGGCCTTTTGTCTTTGTTTTCTGCTCGCATCGTTTTAACCTTTGCCGGGCTGTCTGCAAGACCGCGGGCTTCACTTCTTTTGTCGCCAGGTTACAACCATGGCGGAGATTCGCCTAAGATCGGGGTCATTTGTGGCCGGGGAATGCGATGCGCTGTGTGATTTTTGATCTGGACGGGACGCTGGCAGACACCTCTGGTGACCTGATTGCCGCTGCCAATGCGTGTTTCAAGGGGCTTGGCCACGGCAAAATGCTGGACCCGGTAACAGACATGGCCACGGCTTTTGCCGGGGGAAGGGCGATGCTGCGATTGGGGTTTGAGCGGCTCGGGGCGGTGGACGAGGCGGCGATAGATCGTGAATTCTACCATCTTCTGGATCATTATCAGGCCAATATTGACCGCCACACGCGGCTGTATCCAGGTGCTGTTGAGGCGGTGCGCCAGCTCCGGGAAAGGGGTTATTCCCTGGGTATTTGCACCAACAAACCCGCCTATCTGGCCGAGAAATTGCTGACACGTCTTGGGGTGCGGGGCCTGTTTGGCTCGATGATCGGTGCCGATACGCTCCCCGTGCGCAAGCCGGATCCCGCGCCATTGTTTGAGGCCGTGCGCCGGGCCGGAGGAGACCCACGCCGGGCGGTGCTGGTGGGGGATACGGTGACAGACCGCGAAACGGCGCGGGCGGCGGGGATGCCCTGTCTGATGGTTGCATTTGGTCCAAACGGGCGCGCGGTGGAGCAAATGCAACCGGAAGGATTACTCGAAGATTATACCGGGTTGCACGATGCGGTGCAGCGATTGATCGGCTAGGCACGGTGCAATGTCCTTCAACGCTTGACGTAGGCCCGGAGGGGCCGCAATCTCGCGCGATGGAAGAACGATTCACCAAGGATTTCACCCAGCAGGAGCCGATTGCCGAAGAGGCAGTATCGGCGGCATTACGGGTGCTGGGCCATGGACGATTGCACCGATACAATGTGGTTGCGGATGAAGTCAGCGAAGTGGCGCTGCTGGAGCAGGAATTTGCCGCCTTCACCGGGGCGCAATATGCGCTGGCCGTGGGCTCTGGAGGCTATGCGATCGCGACGGCGTTGCGCGCCTTGGGTGTGGGGCCGGGCGACCGGGTGCTGACCAATGCGTTCACGCTTGCCCCGGTGCCGGGGGCCATTGCCAGCCTTGGGGCCGCGCCGGTATTTGTCGAGGTGACGGATGCGCTGGTCATTGATCTTGTCGACCTGGAGCAAAAATCCAGCCAGGCAGATGTGCTGCTTGTGAGCCATATGCGCGGGCATATCTGTGACATGGAACGGCTGATGCAAATCTGCGACGCGGCGGGTGTCAGGGTGGTCGAGGATTGCGCACATACGATGGGGGCGGCGTGGAACGGGGTGCCAAGCGGGCGCCATGGCGCGATGGCGGCGTATTCCACCCAAACCTACAAGCATATGAATTCCGGTGAGGGTGGCTTGCTGATCAGTGATGACGCCGAGCTGATGGCGCGCGCGGTGCTGCTTTCGGGGTCTTACATGTTATATGACCGCCACAGCGCGGCGCCGGATCCGGAGATATTTGAGCTGTTGCGCATGGATGTGCCAAATATTTCCGGGCGGATGGACAACCTGCGCGCGGCCATATTGCGCCCGCAATTGGCTCGTCTGCCGGAACGAATAACCGCATGGAACGCGCGGTATCAAGTGCTGGAAACAGGGCTGCGCGAC
>CAYSBG010000063.1:0-8838 GCA_964429125.1 uncultured Aliiroseovarius sp. | reverse complement strand
CACGTTGTATTTTTTGACCAGGGGCAGGATTGCTTCGAGCCGATCTTCTTCGCCGGTGACCGAATTCAGCAGCGGGCGCCCCTTGGCCACTTTCAGGCCTTCCTCAAGTGCTGCAGGGACCGAAGAGTCAATGCATAGGGGAACGTCTACAAGGCCTTGAACAAGCTCGATAATCTTGCGCATCAACGGCGGCTCGGTCTCATTCGGATTGGGGTTGGAATTATAAACCACCCCGGCGTTGATATCGAGCACGCTGGCCCCGGCGGCGACCTGGGCCACGGCGTCGGCTTCGACGGTCGAGAAATCTCCTGCCTCAAGCTGAGCCGCAAGGATTTTGCGCCCGGTCGGATTAATGCGTTCACCGATCACGCAGAAGGGTTCGTCAAAGCCGATGGTGACGGATTTGGAGGCGGATTCTACCAGTGTTCGGGTCATTTTGGGTCCTTATGCGGGATCGGCAGGGCGCGTTGCGTCCCCGCCATGGGAGATCGCCCAATTGGCGCTGGTCTTGATGCCGCCAAGCGGGAAGATATGGGCTTTTTCTATGGCAAAATCCGGGTTGGCAGCCTTGTGGGCGGCCAATTCCGAGATCACCTCGGTCGGCTCGTACGGCAGCAGCAGCTTGGTCACGTCCATGGCGCGTTTTTGCAGGACCTTGAGCGAAGGGCCAACACCGCAGGCGATGGCGAAACGGATCAGGGTTTGCAGTTTTGCGGGCCCGGCAATGCCGATGTGCACGGGCAGCGTGATGCCGTGTTCAGCCAAGCTGTCCACCCAAGCAATGACCGGTTTGGCCTCGAAAGCGAACTGCGTGACAATGGCCATTTCCACGCCGGTATCATTGGCATATTGCTGTTTCCATTCAAGGGCTTTTGTGACGTTCTTCATGCCGCCTTCCGGGTCGATATCCCGATTGCCTTCTGGATGGCCGGCCACGTGAAAGCGCGTGATCCCAGCGGCGTCAAACAATCCGGTATCCAGCATTTGCATGGAATCTGCAAATGCGCCGACGGGGTTTGCAATACCACCGGCAAGCAGCAAGGCCGAGCGAATGTCGGCTTCGCTGCGATACCGGTCGATCCAGTCGGCCAACATCGCCTTGTCGGCGATGATCCGGGCCGGGAAGTGCGGCATGGGTTCAAAGCCCTCGGCGTGCAGGCGCGCGGCGGTGGCGACCATTTCCTCGATGGGCGTGCCTTCGATATGGGCGATGTAGACACGGCTGCCTTCGGGAAGGAGGGCGCGAAAATTTTCGACCTTGGCGGCGGTGCGAGGCATCACCTCGATCGAATAGCCGGCCAGGAATGCCTCGACTTCGGGGCCAAGGGTGGTTTCCGGATTGTCCCGGCGTTTGAAATGTAACAGCGCCATGGCTGCCTCCCAGATGTTGGCCGACCCGGGCCGAGCCATGCTCAGCTCCAGCCGTCGTTTGCAATCAGCGCCCTGAGGCGCGCGGGGTCAAATTCCTGCTCCAGCCGGGCAGCCTCGGACGCGGCAATTTCGCTTGCCTCGCCGTCGACCTGATAGGGCGCCGCGCGGCGCCATTCGGCCAGATAGGCATCGGTGTCAGAGGCGCCACCCTTCATTGCCGCGCGGTCAATCGCCTGCTCAAAACGCTCGGCCAACGGCTTTTTGGTCGCCCGACGTCCCTTGCCGACAATCACCTGGGCGGGAATGTCGCGCCAGTAAACAATGGTTACATCAGGCATGTTTGGTCCTCTCACCATTCCGTCATACGCGGGCATATCCCAAGGCAAAGGGCGAATTTCGACATTTACCCGCGTGCAAACGACTTCCCGCCCGATTTAAGGCTTAAATGCCCCGCGCGCCATGGGCTGGGCGATGAAATCTGTTCAACAAAGAGATGAATGAGAACGGATATGCGTTCACAAGGGATTGTCAGGCGCAGCTTTCCACCCTATTTTAGACGTAACTTGAAAATGGAGGGCGTTATGGCGCCCAAGCGTCCCGATGGTGCGGGCGCGTTCCCAAAAGCGGTTGAGCCACCCGCGCCTGATCATCTGGATTCAGCCAAGCTTTATGCGGCGCTGGATCTTGGCACGAATAGTTGCCGAATGCTGATCGCCCGCCCTGTGGGAGGTCAGTTCACTGTTGTGGACAGTTTTTCAAAGTCGGTGCAACTGGGTTCTGGGCTGGAAAGCTCGGGGCGGCTGAGCCGTGCGTCGATCACCCGCACCATCCAGGCCCTGCGTATTTGCAAACGTAAACTGCAGCGTCACGGGGTGCAGAATATGCGCCTGGTTGCAACCGAGGCGTGCCGCCGGGCCCTGAACGGGCGGGACTTCATGGGCCTGGTGCAGCGCGAGACCGGGCTGCAGCTGGAGATTATCAAACCCGAAGAAGAAGCGCGCCTGGCGGTGATTTCCTGCGCGCCCCTTGTCAGCAAGGGCACCGAACAATTGTTGGTGGTCGATATCGGTGGCGGCTCTACCGAGCTGGTGTGGATTGACTTGTCGCAAGTGCCGCAGGAAGAGCGCGGACGCTCGATCATGCGCCTCAGCCTTGGGCAAAACAGCCATGTGGGGCAGGGGCCACAGGCGCGTGTGGTCGACTGGATTTCGGTGCCGTTGGGGGTTGCGACCCTGCGCGACCAATTCGCCGATGTCGAGGATGACGCCGGGCGTTTCGCGTTGATGAGCTGGTTTTTTGAAGAACAACTGGCCGATTTTTCGCCCTATGACACAGAGCAGGCGCGGGAGGGGTTCCAGATCATCGGCACCTCGGGCACGGTGACGACGGTGGCGGCGACCCATCTGGGCCTGCGCCGCTATGACCGCACCAAGGTGGACGGCCTGTCGATGACCAGTGACCAGATCGACGCGGTGATCCATGGCTATCTGCGCGCAGGTCCCGAAGGGCGCCGGGCCGACCCGCGCATTGGTCGGGACCGCCAGGCGCTGATCATGTCCGGCTCGGCGATATTGCAGGCGCTGCTCAGGGTCTGGCCCACCGACCGGCTGTCCGTTGCCGATCGCGGTTTGCGCGAGGGGTTGTTATATGCACAAATGTCCGGCGATGGTGTGTTGGGAGAGGGGCTTTTCTGATGGTCAAGAAAACCAGGAACACATCCGGTCGCGGCCAGCGTGACCTGAAGATCAAGGTCAAGACCGCGCGCGGGCGCAAGTTGTCCTCGACCCTTTGGCTGGAACGCCAGCTGAACGACCCGTATGTAAAACGCGCACGCGAGGAGGGCATGCGTGGGCGTGCAGCCTACAAGATTCTGGAACTGGACGACAGGTTCCGGTTTCTGGTGCCCGGCGCGCGGGTGGTCGACCTTGGCTCGGCGCCGGGGGGCTGGGCACAGGTAGCGGTCGAGCGGGTAAACGCCTTGGGCCAGAAACAGGGCAAGGCCGTGGGCCGGGTTCTGGGCGTCGACCTGCAGGAGGTCGAGCCGGTGACGGGGGCCGAGTTCCATGTGCTGGACTTCATGGCCGACGGGGCCGACGATCGGGTCAAGGAATGGCTGGATGGCCGCGCAGATGTGGTCATGAGCGACATGGCGGCGGCCTCGTGTGGCCACAAACAGACCGACCATCTGCGGATCATGGCGCTGTGTGAGGCGGCGGCCTGGCTGGCGTTCGATGTGCTGGAGGAAGGCGGCGTGTTCGTCGCCAAGGTGCTGGCCGGTGGCGCCGAGGGCGAGCTGCAAAAACTGCTGAAACAGAAGTTTACCAAGGTCATGCATGTAAAACCTGCGGCAAGCCGGGCCGGCAGCAGCGAGAAATTCGTCGTCGCCACGGGGTTTCGCGACACGCTTTAGAGCCTGTCGCACCAAATCGAATTCGGCCGGCAGGGCGAACGCATTTGCCTTCGCAAACGCTGACTCGCCCCACCGGACGAATGCCGGAATCTGATCAGGCGCGACACGCTCTAATCACCCGCAACTGTAATTCGTATCGTGAACTTGACTTCAGGAGGTGATGCGTGGTTGGGCGTGTGGCAAATGTAGTGGAATTGAGCGATGAGGAGCGCTGTTTTCTGCAATGTCAGGTTCGCCGGCACAAAGCGCCACACTCGTTGTCGGACCGCTGTCGGTAATCAAGGTTGCAAACGATAGGAGAGCAGCCTTGAGCAGACGAGTTTTGAGCGACGCCCAGTGGGCAATGATCGAGCCTTGCACCCTTGGAAAGAAGCGCGACCCCGGCGAGGCATGTCATATTTTTGTCAATTTTTCGCGATAGCCCTGCCCGTGAATGCAATATCACCAGGATCAGGGTATGCACCATTTGACGGGTTCATTCAGAAAACTAGTCTTGCTGGCTGCGCTGCTATTGGCCGGGCCGACCCTGGCCGCGTCGCCGGCCGAGCAGCCGCGTATCCTGTTCATGGGCGATTCCATGTTGGCGATGCATGGGCTGAGCGGCAGGGCCGTTTCCGATGCAACCGCGAAGGCCCTGGATGTGCCGGTGACCGATCGCTCGGTAATCGGCGCACAGATTATTTACAACCTGCCCCTGACCGGCGCCATGGGCCTGCGTATTTCCAGCCAGTTTCGCGAAGGGCCCTGGGATTGGATCGTGATGAATGGCGGCGGCAATGATATGTGGCTGGGCTGTGGGTGTGGCCGCTGCGCGCGGCGGTTGGGCAAGCTGATCAATGATACAGGCACCCAGGGCAAGATCCCCAAGCTGGTGCGCCGCCTGCGGGCAACCGGGGCCAGGGTAATCTATCTTGGCTATCTGCGCAGCCCCGGTGTTGGCTCGCCGATCGAAAACTGCAAGGACGAAGGGGACGCTCTGGAAGCCCGTATTGCGGCGATGGCCGCAAGGGATCCGGGCGTGTATTTCCTCTCGCTGGCCAATCTGGTGCCCTATGGCGACCGATCGTTTCACGCCCTCGACATGATCCACCCGTCGGCGAAAGCCAGTCGTATCATTGGTCGCATGGTCGCTAACCTGATCCGCAATTCCCAAAGCGATTAGGTGTTTAAAGCGTATCGACATATTGTTGAGACACGACAATATGTCGAAACGCTCGCACCATCTCAATGTCATGGGCGTTTCGAGTTCATGTTGTGCCTCAACATAAACGCGAAACGCTTTAGGGCCTGTCCTCATTTACCTTGCGCCCCGGCGCGTGCCCATTTTGGCAGGCAATCCGGGTGTTTTGACGCCGCGATCTGGTATCGCCCTTCGTGAAATCGGAAGGGTCCAACGGATGCTTTTATCATCGATTGGTTGCTGGACGCAGACATGCAACGCCGCGCCCATATCGGCCTCAACAAAGGTAAATCCCATCACGCCTTGAACAATGCATCGAGGATTGGACGGCAGGGTTAAATACGAGATCGCACCGCCAAAGGTCAACATTATCGTATGGCGGGTCTCAATCTTCTGGCCGCATTATCTTTTGGAACACGGATCAGCGTGGTCAGGCTGTCGCACGGCGAAAACGCGCGGGGTTGGATGTTTACCCGAGCTTCTGACGCATATCTCAGCCCTCGGGTGAGCGCATATCCTCATCACGGGCGAATACAGGTGGTCAAAATAGCGCGATAGATTAGCGCATGATACGATCTCGCCCCCTATTGGCATATCGTCACCTGCTCTATCATCCTGGCGCTGATCCTGGCGGTGTTTTCGGTCGAGACCTATGGGCCGACCTTTATTCTGCCGGTGATGATCGCCTATTTCCTGCGGATCGGTGCGGCCGGTGTGCTGCGCGCGCGCCTGCTGGCACGGCCTCAAGTGGCCTGAGCGGGTTACAACTCTCCCGGTCGCTTGATGCGCCCGGTCAGCCAATAGGCCAGCATTGCCATGCCCAGAATGCCCAAGGCCAACGGGCGGGGTGTGCCGTCAAATGCCAGGCCCAGCGGCGCGGCAATGGCAATGGCGCCAATTGTGGCAATCGACGTTATGACCGAGGAGGCCAGCCCGGCGATATGGCCCAGCGGCTCTAACGCCAACGCGTTCAGATTTCCAAATGTCAGCCCGGCCTGAAAGAACAGGGTAAATGTCCATATCAGGTAAACCGCAAAGGAAAGCGTTTGATAGCCGAAAACGAACGTGGTCAGGATCATCGCCGCCGACAGGCAAATCTGCACACCCAGCATCGCCCGCACCATGGCCCGCATGCCCAGCCGCTCTACCAGCCGCGCATTGATAAATCCGGAGGACGCGGCAAAAATGGCAATGACGCCAAAATACACCGGAAACACCGCGGCGCGCCCATAGGTCAGGTCAAAAATTTGCTGGACGCTGGTCAGGACCGAAAACAACATGCCACTGGCCAGTGTCAGCACCATTATAGACAGGCGCGAGGTTGGGTGGGTAAACACTTCGCGCAGAGCAGCAAGGATATTGCCCACGCTCAACGGTCGCCGGTGCGCGCGCGCCAGGGTTTCCGGCTGGCGCAGGGCAAACCAGCTGGCCATGAGCAAGGCGAACACCATGAAGGCCAGAAACACGCTGCGCCATCCCCACAACCCGGTCAACGCCTGCCCCAGGAGCGGAGCGATGGCGGGGACCAGCGCGAAAACGATCATGACAAAGGACATGATCCGCGCCATCTGCGCACCCTTGTAGCGGTCGCGGGCAATCGCCATGGTCACCACCCGCGGCCCCGAGGCGCCCAGCCCCTGCAGAAACCGCGCCGCCAACAGCGCGTTCAGGCTGCTGGCCTGTGCCGCCCACAGGGCGCCGCCCAAATAGATCGCAACGCCGATGATCAACACTTTGCGCCGACCGAAACGGTCGGACAAAGGCCCGGAAAACATCGTGCCCACCCCCAGCGCCAGAATGAACGCGCCCAACACCAATTGCGCCTTGTTCACCGCCAGCGGCGAAAGCTCGGCAGCGATGGCCGGCAAGGCAGGCAGCATCGCGTCGATGGAAAACGCCACCAGCGCAGACATCATCGCCATCAGGGCGATGAATTCGGGCAGGGCAGGGGCTTTGGTCGGCTTGAAAAATGCGCGTTTCATGAAGTGTCCTTATGCGCCCTTTGTACTGCCAGGCCACCGCGATTTACCAGCCAGAACGACGCGACGTCACAGGTCTACGCCCTACAATTTCGTAAATTGGCTGGCCTGTGGTTCCTGGCGGGCCAAGTCGTCAATAACCCGCTCCCACAGCGCGGTCGGCTGGGCGCCGGGGACCACGTGATAGCCGGACACCACAAAGGTCGGCACCGAGGTGCAGCCCTTGTCGCGGGCGTCCTTGTCGCGGGCGATAATATCGTCGCGATCGGCATCGCTGGCCAACAGGCGCAAGACCACCTCGCCGCCGACCCCGGCCGCCTCGCCGATTTCTGCCAAAACCGCATCCTGGCCAATGTCGCGCCCCTCGGCAAAATAGGCCTTGAACAGGCGCGCAACCACGAAGGGCTGTAGCTGTTCCAGCGCCGCCCAGTGGATCAACCGGTGGGCGTTCAGCGTGTTTGGCGTGCGTTTGATTGCCGCCAGATCGAAATCCAGCCCCTCGGCCTCGGCGGCCTCGACAATCGGCCGGTAGGCGTCCACCGCGCCTTTCTGGCCGCCAAACTTGGCCTCCATATAGGCGCGCCGGTCCATGCCTTCGCGGGGCATGGTCGGGTTAAGCTGAAACGGGTGCCATTCGATGCGAAACGGGTGATCCGGGCGCGCGGTCAAGGCTTTGTCCAGCCGCGCCTTGCCGATGTAACACCAGGGGCAGATCGGATCCGAGAAAACATACAGCGGGATTGACGCGGGTTGCATAGGGCCTTGTATCCTTGGAAACGCCGGGCGCACAATCACAAAACGGTGCACTGCGTGCGCAGGTTGGTGTGCGTTCAGGCCACGCAGGCCTTGGGGCGTTGCCCCAAACCCCGGTTGTGGCAGGTGAGACTATTCCTCCCACCACCACAGGTTTGGCTGAAAGCCGATCCAGTCGCCGTACATCTGGATGTATTGCGGGTAATGCAGTTGTTTCACATGGGCGATGTTGGAGGTATTTGCATACCAGACCGGGATCACATACCGCCCGGCGGTCAGCAATCGGTCGAGCGCCTTGGTCGAGGCGCGAAAATCCTCCTGGCTTTCGCTGGTCAGAAGCGCGTCGATCATCGCATCGATTGCCGGGCTTTTCACCCCCATCCAATTGCGCGAGCCGGGTTGGTCGGCGGGCGCGCTGCCCCAGTACAGTTTCTGTTCATTGCCCGGCGACAGCGACAGGGCGCGGCGATACCAGGTCATGTCGAAATCAAACGACGTCGTACGCTCGACATATTGGGCGCTGTCGACCAGTGTCACCGTTGGCGAAATGCCAAGGCGCTTCAGACCGGCGACATAAATATCAATGATCTGGCGGGTTTCCGTCGCACTTTGGCTCAGCAGTATCTCGAAGGTAAATGGCGCGCCCTCGGCATTTTGCATGACCCCGTCGACCACCTCCCACCCGGCCTGTTGCATCAAGTCCATGGCCTGGCGAATGCCGGCCCTGTTGCGCGCGCTGCCGTTGCCGACCGGCAAGCAATAGCCTTCCAGCGTGCCGGGCAACACTTGCGTGGCAAAGGGCTGCAACAAGGCGGCAACCTTGCCCTCGGCCGGCGCGCAAGGGGTCATGCCCAAGGGGGAGTTGTGGAAATACGATTTAATGCGCGGTAACCTGCCGCCGTTGATGGTCTGGTTGATGAATTCGAAATTGAACGCCTGGATCATTGCCTCGCGTACCCGCCAATCCTGAAACACCGGTCTGCGGGTATTCATCACGAAACCCTTGATCCCGGTCGGGCGTTGATGGGGAATGACCGATTTGACGATATCGCCGCGCTGGACTGCCGGGAAATCGTATTGTTGTTGCCATTTGACCGGGTTGCCCTCGCGAAAGGTGCTGGCCTCGCCGGCCTTGAAGGCCTCGA